>JAGVLR010000046.1 GCA_020054175.1 Candidatus Dadabacteria bacterium | reverse complement strand
GACTACGAGCCCGACAGCCCGAAGATGGGAAACCTGATCCGCGAAATGGCGAGAACCGGCGGCGAGCTTTTGAGGAAAAAGAGGATCGCATACGAAAACGGCGTGGATACCAGCAACTGGCAGCGCGTCGAGATGGTATGGGAAAAGGATTTCGACAAGCTCCGGAAAGAGGCCGCGCAAAATTCCGTATTCATGAAGGCCTGCAGAAGAGAAAAAACGGATTACACCCCCGTCTGGCTCATGCGCCAGGCCGGTAGGTTCATGCGGGAGTATAGAGATCTTCGTTCAAAGGTTTCATTTTTAGAGCTGTGTAAGACGCCCGAGCTCGCAGCAGAGGTAACGCTCAGCGCTGTAGACCGCCTCGGAGTGGACGCCGCAATAATATTCTCGGATATTCTCGTCATACTGGAGCCGCTGGGCGTTGGGCTCGAATTCTCAAAAGGCGACGGGCCGAAAATACTCAGGCCGGTAAGGTCCGGGAAAGCAGTCGACGGGCTTTCCGACTTCGATACCGAAAGCCTTGGATTCGTATACGAGGCCGTCTCTATTACGCGCCGCGCGCTCGACCCCGAAAAGGCCCTTATCGGATTCGCCGGCGCGCCCTTCACAATAGCGTCCTACGCGATCGAAGGCGGGGGCTCCCGGAACTACGAGAACACAAAGGGCCTCATGTATAAGGACGGCGAAGCATGGCACACCCTGATGGAGAAGCTCACGGCAGCGACGGCGGCGCATCTTAACGCGCAGATTAAGGCGGGTGCAGACGTAGTCCAGCTCTTCGACAGCTGGGTCGGATGTTTGTCCACTGATGATTACAAAGAGTTTGTTCTCCCCCATATGAAAAAACTCATCGGCTCCATAACGAAAGATGTCCCCGTTATACACTTCGGCACGGGAACGGGCGCGCTCCTCGAGTTGATGAAAGAATCGGGGAGTCCCGTGATCGGCTTCGACTGGAGGGTGGATCTGGGTGAGACGTGGAAGCGGATCGGATACGACGTCGCAGTACAGGGGAATCTCGATCCGGTCGTCCTCTTCGCACCATCGGCGGAGATACGAAAAAGGGCGAAGATCGTTCTCGACAAGGCGGAGGGAAGGCCCGGTCATATCTTCAACCTCGGGCACGGCATACTGCCCCGCACGCCCGTCGACAACGTGCTCGCGCTTGTCGACGCTGTGCACGAATATTCGTCCGGGAAATAACTCCAGTCCTCTACCACTCAAGGGAGAAATTTTATGAATCACGATTTCGGTGCTGTAATGCTGATCGGATACGGCGGCCCCGAGGCCCCGGACGAAATAAGGCCCTTTCTCAGGCGCGTTGCCGAAGGCAGGCCGATACCCGAGGAGCGCCTCGAAGAGGTAGCCCACCATTACGAGATTATAGGTGGCAGGTCTCCATTAAATGAATACACCTACACCCAGGCCGGCGCGCTCGAAGCCGCACTCTCCGAAAAAGGCCTCTCGCTACCCGTATACGTCGGGATGAGAAACTGGAATCCCTTTATTGCCGATACGGTTAAAGAGATGTCGGAAAAAGGTGTGAAGAATGCTGTCGGAATGATAATGGCCGCACACCAGTGCGACGCGAGCTGGGAAAGGTATCAAAGAGACGTCGAGGAAGCGCTCACTTCGGCAGGTTTAAATATCGAATTCGTTTACACACCTCCCCTCTTCAACCATCCGCTTTTCATCGAAAACTCAGCCGATCGCGTGGCCGAATGCATCGCCGAAATACCGGAGGCCGAAAGAGGCGGAACGACGATTCTCTTTTCAGCGCACAGCATCCCTACACCCATGGCCGAAAGCTCGCCGTACGTAGAGCAGCTCACCGAAACCGCGAGACTCATATCGGAGCGGCTCGGGCACAACAAATGGAGGCTGGTCTTCCAGAGCCGTAGCGGCCGCCCGCAAGACCCCTGGCTCGAGCCCGACGTATGCGACGTGATTCACGAGCTCGCGGAGGAAGGCGTCAAGAACGTCATAGTACAGCCCATTGGATTTCTCTGCGATCACGTAGAGGTTCTCTTCGACATCGGCATCGAGGCGAAGGAAGCCGCGGACGAAGCCGGTATAAATCTCCTTCGCGCGAAGACCATGAACGACGACCCTAAATTCATCGCCGCAATGGCCGAAGCTGTGGAGGACATTCTAAACGGTCGAGTTTGATGCCGGCATCGCGCGAATACAGATTCGTCACGATTTGGAAAGCCGAGGCCCCGCTCGAAGCGGTGTGGAATGAAATTTATTACTCCGAGCGCTGGCCCGAATGGTGGAAGGGAGTAGAGAAAGTCGTCGAGCTGAGAAAAGGGAACGACCTCGGCGTCGGCAGCATCAGGCGCTACACCTGGAAAAGCGCCCTCCCATACAGGCTCTCATTCGAGAGCGAGACGGTTCGGGTGGAGCCGATGTCGCTCCTCGAAGGCATCGCGCGTGGTGAGCTCGACGGACACGGGATATGGAAGCTATCTTCCGATGGACGGTGCACGACTGCGAGGTACGACTGGCAGGTGAAGACGTCTAAGGCATGGATGAATCTACTGGCCCCGATTGCTGGACCTTTATTCAAATGGAACCACGACGTTATAATGAGCTGGGGCGCGAAGGGGCTTGCGAAGCGCCTCGGCGCGGCAGTCACCGAAGAGCACGAATATTAAATCACGGCACGGAGACATTTTCATGAACTGCGTTCAAAAAGAGTTTACGCTCCAGCCGAAGAGCCGGGGGTTTCACCTGGTGACGAGGGAGATGGCGGCCCATCTTCCCGAGCT
>JAGVLR010000047.1 GCA_020054175.1 Candidatus Dadabacteria bacterium | reverse complement strand
GGCGCGCTCTTCGGCATAATATCAGACTACGTCGGCAGGGTCAGGGCGCTCACATACACGATAATACTGTATTCCCTCTTCACCGGCATAAGCGCTTTCTCTCCGAACGTCGCCTTCCTGTTGGTATGCCGCGCCATACTCGGTCTCGGCATGGGCGGCGAATGGGCTTCGGGAGAAGTGCTCGTCGCCGAAAAATGGCCTAAAGAACACAGGGGAAAGGTCATCGGCATGGTTCAGAGCGGCTGGGGCATCGGCTACATCCTGGCCGCCTTGCTTGCAACGCTGATAATTCCCTATTTCAAAGAAGGCGTCTCCTACACGATTCCCTTGCTGAATATAACTCTCGACGGGCTCGACCTCGGCTGGAGAGTGCTTTTCTTCATCGGGGTCGCGCCTGCGTTTCTCGTCTTTTACATACGAAGGCACCTCGACGAGCCCGAGGTCTGGAAAGAAAACAAAGCCCACAGGGACGAAGGCAAGCATAGCGAGCAGGGGCACGGATTTACGCTCGGGCAGATATTCGCGCCCGACCTCATCCGCTATACGATCACAGCATGTCTCCTGACGAGCCTCTGCATGATTGCATACTGGGGCCTTTATTTCTGGCTTCCCCAGTTCCTGGCCAGCGATAAGGGAATCGGCCTCGATACGAAAGGCTTCCTGTGGATTATCCCGATTAACATAGGCGCATTCATAGGCTGTAACACGTTCGGATTTTTCAGTGACAAATTCGGGAGAAGGCCGGTCTTCGTGACCTACCTTCTCGCAATGGCGGTCCTCGTCTGGTTCTTCGGCCATGCAAAGAGCATCGAGGCCGTTATCATACTAGGCCCGTTGATCGGCTTTTTCGGTACCGGCTTTTATTCCGGCTTCGGAGCCATATTCTCCGAGATATTCCCCACCCGTGCGCGCGGTACGGCGCAGGGCTTTTGCTACAACGTCGGAAGGGGCGTGTCGGCAATAGCACCTCCATTGATCGGCTACCTGGTAGGGGCGTACGGCTTCGCGACAGGCCTCACGGCTGTATCCGTTTTCGCCGTGGCTGCGGCCATAGTCGTTCTTACCCTTCCCGAAACGAGGGGCAAGGCGCTCGATTGATGTGTCGGGCCTCACTACCCGCACAATTTTTCCCAGGTAATGCCGATCTCTTTCCTCGGGCATTGTCCGGAACGAGCTCCGGCAACGCCGTGTCCCTTCGCCCGTAATCCGGCGTCCGACCTCCACCCTGCCGCATCCATTCACAAGCCCCGGCTTCGGGGAACGGCCACTCCGCCCCGGATGTAAAAACGGCCGCCGTTCGTGCGCTATGCAATCCCGCTACGGCGCTGTCTTGCCTTATGCAATACCTCTCTTTGCGTATCTTCTTCTTAACACTGAATAACCTTCCAGTAACGAGTCGGCACGCCGGATGCACTATGACTGCCGGGAAGAAGAGTTGCAAGCCGCCTCCGCAGCGGATCGTCAGGGCCAGGTGATGCCCATAAATCAAACCTGCGTGCTCAATAACTAGGCTGCAAATGCACCTGTTTTTCCGCCGGGAAAATTCGGTCCCGAGAATTATTCAAGTGATAACAGTTGTATAACGAAGAACGGCTCTCCACAATATTCCGCGGCTTAAGTGGCATATCGCTTGCAAAAATCAAAGGCCATGCGGCACAGACGTCCGATTGGAAGATGCGAGGGAACAGGCTCAATCGGAAATTGAAGGGAACGGCACGGATGTCTTTGACGCTCCGTCGGAGGGTGGCTGGTTCACTAATCATATGCGGGAGGGTTGCTGGGTAGACGGACGATAGTCGCAGTACGGCCGGGCCGGACTTATCACGGGCCTTTAAGCTTCGGGTTTCGCGATATTAAAGGTGAATAAAATAACTTAAAGGAGGGCATGTGAGAATGAAAAGGTTCACGATAATGTTTTTGATTTTAACAGCCATATCGTACCTTTGTTCGGACAAATCATTTGCGCAGAGCAGCGAAGCGGAGATACAGCAGCTCAAGCAGATGATAGAGCAGAACAGTAAGCAGAATGAAGAGCTCATGAGGAGGATTCAGCAGCTTGAATCCGACAATGCCGCCAAGGATGCGGAATTCGAGAAATTCATCACTGCTCAGGAGGCCAAGGACCTTAAGTACGACGGTATCATGACATTCTTCGATTCCATCGACCTGGGCTTCGCCGTAGACACGACTTATCAATACGTGTTCAATCGCGGAGTAACGGATAGCCTCCAGTTAAGGGCTCTCTACCCCGACAACCAGCAGTTCGCCCTAAACGCCTTCACCATATCGGTGTCTAAAACCCCGACTATGGACGGCGGCCTTATGGATCTTCTCGGCTTCAGGGCGGACATTCTCTTCGGCGAACAGGCGGCAGAGCTCGGCGGAGAAGGCTTCGACAGCGACGTCGTAGATCCATACCAGGCATACCTCCAGGTGCTTGCGCCTATCGGTACCGGGCTTAACATCTACGCCGGACGTTTCGTAACATTGGCAGGCTACGAAGTGATCGAGGGCTACAAGAACGTGAACATCTCGCGCGGTATCCTCTTCGGCTTCGCGATTCCATTCACCCACACCGGTATAAGGATGGGTTACAGCGCCGGGCCGATCTCGCTCACGGCCGGTCTTAACAACGGTTGGGACCAGGTCGAAGAGCTGAACGACTCCCCGACGATAGAAAGCCAGATAGCCTTCAGCTACGAGGGCAACACTGTAACCAGCGCATGGGTAGGCGTAACAGGGTACTTCGGCAAGGAGCCGAGCGGCCTCGGATTCGGTGGAGAGGGATGGCGCGAGCTTATAACGGCAGTGGCCAGCGTAACGCTCTTTGAAAAGCTGACTCTCGTCGCCGACGCCGACTTCGGCTGGCAGCAGGATGTGGTCTTCGACGAGTTCGGAAACGAAGAGGGCGTCTCCTGGTGGGGTATCGCGGGTTACATCATAGTCGACCCGCACCCTGCAGTCAGGCTGGCGCTGAGGGGTGAGTATTTCGACGACCCGGACGGCTACAGGACGGGGCTCGGGCAGAAGCTCTTCGAATTCACGCCGACGATTGCTCTCAAACCCTTCAAGGGCCTGATCGCCAACAATAGGTACCTCGACAACTTCGAGGCCAGGGCCGAGTTCAGGTGGGATCATTCGGATGAGCGTTACTTCATCACGAAAGACGACAGTCTCAAGAAGGATCAGTACGGCGTTATGGGACAGCTCCTCTACTGGATCGAGCTGTAATTTAATCTGAAAAAACCCGAGACGGGATTTAAAATTCTCATCTCTCAATATCTCCTTTGTGTGGGCGGGGGGAGAACGGCAACGGGCTTCATGCTGTTCTCCCCTTTTTGCCTTGGGATAAGGCTTCTTCGCTTGCCCTTGCCTCGAAATTTATCGTTAGGTACAATAAATCCGCTTTTTGGATGAGCCCTGATGGTTTTAATCCAAGGCCCCACTCCTTAATAACATCTATGCCCGGATAGCTCAGTCGGTAGAGCAGAGGACTGAAAATCCTCGTGTCGGCGGTTCAATTCCGTCTCCGGGCATACCTTTTTTTGTAGATTTCACTTCCCGCGTACCTCTCCGATTCAACCTTTAATTAAGCAGCCTCGAATTTTTGTATTGACAATATACTATACCCCTGTATAGTATCAGCTATGTCTCACACAATCCACGGAAAACAAAAGCTTATCAACCGCGTGAGGAGAATCCGCGGTCAGATCGAGGGAATCGAGAAAGCCCTCCATGATGAAAAAGACAGCTCGGTGATCCTGCAAGATATCGCAGCTGTCAGGGGCGCTATAAACGGGCTGATGGCTGAAGTTCTGGAGGGCCATATCAACCATCACGTGCTGGACCCTGAAACAACTTTAACCTCGGAACAAACGGAGGCTACAAAGGTATTGCTAGAGCTTATAAGAACTTACTTAAGGTGATCGTGGGAAAATGAGCTTCTATCACCATTTGGCAGCATGCCCCATTGGTCCAATTCCACGATTGTTATCGCTCCTTTAATTTAAAGGTCGATTGAGTAGGCAATTTATGATGCGCTGGTTTCAGATAAAGAAAAAGGAAGGCTGAGTTGACTATACATAGAGTCTTTTTGAGTCTCGTATTTCTTTTCGCGCTTGGTTCTAAAGCTTTTCCGCAGGATTCGGCTGTTGAAATTTCATTCGGGGGTTTGTCCGAATTCGCAACTGAAAATAGTCCCGTCGTGCGCGTAATCAACGATGACTACAGTAACGAGGTAACCAACAAGGAAATCGATCTTCAATTTACGAATCCTGTTATAAGTTACTCACAGGAATATGTAGAAAACGATTCGGAAGAAGAGAGAGAGCAATACCTCATATTGGAAAAACAGTTCGAGATGCCCTGGGTGTATTCACTCAGGCGGAAAAGCTGGAATCATCAGGTTGAATCAGCCGAATACAAAAAGGAGCAATCGATCAGGAACTTCATGGCCGGCATAAGGGCGGATTATGTCGATATCAGTCTGAGAGAAGATAAGATCCTGCATCTGGGGGAACTCCGGAGTATTATCACAAACGTTGCCGACATAGCTCAGAGCCAGCGAGAGGAAGGCGCTATTTCAGGGGTCGAAGGAAATCTTATACGGCTGGCTTTATCCAATCTCGAATCCAGAATTCTGCAAGCTTCACTCGAAAAACGAGACATTACAAGCAAGTGGAAAACAAAAATCGGAGCGGATACGGTCGATAACGTGCATTTATCAACCAAAATTGATTTTAAGCCGGTGAATATTGAACCTGTAGACGCTTACCTTTCCATGGTCCCTGACACCTCCGGTTTTCGTCAAAGAGAAAGGAAAATTGAAGCCGCTCAAAAACGTGTCGGTATGCAAAAAACAAGTATCGTTCCCCATTTCCGTCTGTTCGGGGGGTATAAAACGATAAACACTGACTATAACGGATATGTATTCGGTCTATCTCTTCCTATTCCCATCCTCAATTTGAACACCCCGCGGATAAAAAAGGAATACGTCGAGCTGAATCTGGCTGAAAATGAGCTTTACAGTTACAAATTGGGAACCGGGCATGAAATTCAAACAAAATTAAGGACGATTTCCGATTATAAGGAATCCCTTGCAGAGCTCACCCGCAGTTCTCCTCAACGGAGTCTTTAATAGACAACACCGTTTTCTCCTATAAAGAAGGGCAGATTTCTATAACCGACTTGCTCAATGCAATACAGATTTATGCAGAGAGTATAGACCAGTATTACGAACAATTGGCAATTTATTACCGCAATATATTCGAGCTCGAAGCCATGATAAATAAGGAAATCGTGACTTTGTAAAAAGTAAAAAATTTTCTCTCTTAAGGTGGGTCTTATGGCAAAAATGAATATTGCCTGCTTCCTGATTCTCTATGGTGTGCTTTTTATCGGCTGCAAACCATCTAGTCATGAGCACGATAGTCACGAGATGGAAATTCCATCTACTTCAGTAATGCTGTGGACGGATAAAATGGAGCTTTTCATGGAGTACCCCATACCGGTTGCGGGAGAGCCTCTGAAATTCATAATTCACCTGACAACCCTCGATGATTTTAAGCCGGTTACCGAAGGCACGGTTATCCTCAGATTTACCAGTGCAAATAATGAGGCCGTCGAGTTTAAAGCCGGCAAACTTTTACGAGAAGGCATCTTCACACCCGAAGAGACAATTCCCACCCCCGGAAATTATTCCTTTACCATCGATTATGTTGGAAATGAAACGAGCGACAGCTTCGATATCGGACAAGTCGAAGTTTACAGCTCGAAAGCCGACATTCCTGCTCAGCCTGAGTCCGAAGATTCCGGCATCTCTTATCTAAAAGAGCAGCAGTGGAAAACAGATTTCGAGACTCGCCTGGCAGAAAACAGGAAAGTGCGGTCGTCAGTCGTAGCCGCTGGTGAAATCATTCCCAAGCTGCAGTCTTACGCCGAAATTGTTTCACCTGTAGACGGGATAATAGATGTATCACGCAACCGGAATATGGTCATTCCCGGAAATGAAGTTGTTAAAGGACAGGCAGTCACCGTGCTCACGCCACCGCTCGATGTCAGTAACAGCTGGACTGACATGAAGCTGGCTTATCAGAATTCAAAGAACGAATTCGAACGTGCGGAAAGATTACTCGCAAGAGAAGCTATCTCTCGGCGTGAATACGAGAAAATAAAGAATGACTACCTGACTCGGAAGGCGGGATACGAATCCATATCCGGAGCGTATGGACAGGGAAGCAGCGAGTCTTTTGATTTGAGAACGCCGATCACGGGCATAATCAACGAAGTGTTTATAGTCCCGGGTCAGAAAGTAACTGCCGGCCAAAAAATCATGTCGGTGATAGATTCTTCCGAAGTCTGGCTTCGTGCGAATATGTACGAAAAGGATTATTACAAAATCGGCACACCTAACGGTGCTTCGTTCAGGATAAGCGGCATGGATTCCCCCGTCCTGATTGATGAAGATGATTTTAAGCTGGTAAGCGAAGGCAACGTCATCGATGCTTGGAACCGCACCATTCCATTTATTTTTGAAATCGAGAACCCGAACGGAATTTTAAAGATTGGCCAGATATTCCAGGTGGACCTTTACACATCTGAAGAAAAAGACGCCGTTACCATTCCGGAATCGGCGATTTACGACGATGATGGCCAGAACGTCGTCTTTATCCATAAAGAGGGAGAAACATTCGAGAAACGCAGTATCGAAGCAGGTGATAGGTACCTGGGATTCGTTGAGGTCCGGAGCGGTCTTAATGAAGGTGAGAGGGTTGTCACGAAAGGCGTCTACCAGGTGAAATTGGCATCCAATACCGCTTCCATCGGTCATCCGCACGCACATTAATCGAGGTTACGATGCTAGACAAGTTAATGCAAATAAGCATAAAGAACAGCCTTATCGTTATTGCAGCCGCTATAGTCATTCTGATTTTCGGGATATTTGTTGCGTTAAAAATTCCGGTAGATGTATTTCCCGATCTAACGGCTCCGACAGTGACCGTCCTGACCGAAGCTCATGGAATGGCCCCCGAAGAGATAGAAAAGCTGGTCACTTTTCCCATTGAAACCGTGGTAAACGGAGCTTCCGGAGTAAGACGAGTAA
Organism: Candidatus Dadabacteria bacterium; assembly: GCA_020054175.1. GTDB lineage: Bacteria > Desulfobacterota_D > UBA1144 > Nemesobacterales > UBA2774 > JADLGH01. Next base: position 460 of record JAGVLR010000047.1, on the reverse strand, counting down.
GGTCCCAATCGATTCAGGGGCTCTCCGTCGTATGGGTCGAATTCACTTGGGGAACGGATATTTTCAAAGCCCGGCAGATCATAAATGAAAAACTTCAGTCTGTAAGCAGCGCAATACCCGAGGGTGTGGATCAGCCGACTCTGGCCCCTATAACCTCGATTATGGGAGAGATCATGCTGGTCGGAGTAACGAGTGAAAAAACCTCTCTCATGGACCTGCGCACTCTCGCTGATTTCACGCTGCGCCCGCGTTTATTATCCGTACCTGGGGTTGCTCAAATCCTGGTTTATGGGGGAGAAAGAAAACAGTACCAGGTACATGTGAATCCTTACGAGCTGCGTAAATACGGAATGACTCTTGAGCAGGTCTTCAGGTCCGTGGATGGTTCGAATGCCAACGCGTCGGGCGGGTTCTTCAATGACTCCGGACAGGAATATTTAATACGCGGTATTGGACGGGT
>JAGVLR010000232.1 GCA_020054175.1 Candidatus Dadabacteria bacterium | reverse complement strand
TGGATTCCCGATACAAGCATTCGGGAATGACAGATTAGAGGAATTCCTTCACAGCGTGGATAAACGTTTGTGGTTCAAGGCGGGCGGCGTCCAATTCCTCACTCGTTCGAAATTGTTGGGAATGACAAAACAGAGTGCCACTATCTGTAGCCCTCTCCCATGAGGGGAGAGGGAATGAAAGAATGCTCGATGAGATTATGAAAAATTCTGGGGTGGCGTGATTTACAATTCCTGATCCGAGTCCTTCTTCTCGACGAGATAGTTCCCGAGGACGAGGGCGTCCATGCCGCTCTTGCTGAAGGAGCTGTATGCCTCGGCCGGCGTGTTTACAATCGGCTCGCCCTTAAGGTTAAAGGACGTGTTGAGGACGACAGGCGTGCCCGTCGCGTCGCCAACGACTTCTATCAGCCTGTAGTACTTCGGGTTGAGCTCTTTCCTTACCGTCTGGAGCCTGCCTGTGCCGTCTACGTGCGTAATCGCGGGGAGCTTGTCGCGCTTGTCCTCGTGGACGTTCGTCACGTAAAGCATGAAACGGGCGGGGTAGTGCTTTTCGGGGTGCTCCAGGTCGAAATATTCGGACGCCCTTTCCTGGAGGACCGACGGCGCGAACGGGCGGAACGGCTCCCTGAATTTTATCTTCACGTTCACGATGTCCTTCATGTCGTGCCTTCCGGGATTGGCGAGGATGCTACGGTTGCCGAGCGCACGCGGGCCCCATTCGAAACGGCCCTGATGCCAGCCGACGACTTTACCATCGGCGAGGAGAGACGCGACGCGCTCTATCAGCTTCTCGTCGTCCTCTATGCACTCGTAGGGGATGTTGTTCTCTTTAAGGAACGCCTCGGTGTCGGCGGCGGAATGCTCCTGCCCCCAGTAGGCGTGCTCCATGACGAATTTCCTCGGCTGCCCGAGGAGCGTGTGGTAGCCGTATAGCGCGGCGCCTATGGCGGCACCGCCGTCGCCCGCCGCGGGCTGAATGTAAATTTGCTCGAAGGGGGTCTGGGCCAGGATTTTTCTATTGGCGACGCTGTTGAGCGCGACGCCCCCGGCCATGCAGAGATTTTTCATCCCCGTTTCCCTGTAGGCATAATTGGCCATCTTGACCATTATCTCTTCGACGACGACCTGAATGCTGGCGGCGATGTCGGCGTAGTACTGGTTCTGCTTGCCGACTTCGTCGAAGTTTGCGGGCTTTTCGCCGAAGTATGACGGATAGCCGCTCCCAGGCGTGAAGAAGTGCGCCTTCGGATCGCGCGGCGTGCCGAAGAGTTTTTCGAACTTTTTGTTAAATGTTTTTTCGGAAGAATAATGGAATGAAAAATAGTCCATGTCGAGCTCGAATCCGCCTTCGTCGTCGACGCGGATAAGCTCGTAGACTTTTTCGACGTATAGCGGCCTCCCGAACGGGGCCATGCCCATGACTTTATATTCGCCCTCGTTCACCTCGAAGCCGAGAAACGCCGTGAAGGCACTGTAAAGAAGGCCGAGCGAGTGCGGGAACCTTATCTCCTTTATGAGCTTGAGCTCAGTGCCCTTGCCGACTCCGAGGGCCGCCGTCGTCCATTCGCCGACGCCGTCGACCGTCAGGACCGCCGCCTCTTCGTAGGGCGAGCAGAAGAACGCGCTCGCGGCGTGGGAGAGGTGATGCTCGCTGAAGAGGATTTTTTCGGGCGGTATGCCGAGCTTTCTCATAAGAAGATGCTTGACCCAGAGCTTGTCGCCGAGCCATGTGACCATCGCCTCGCGGAATAGCTTCATGGAATGCGGGAAGGTCTGCATAGTGCAGAGGAGTAGCCTTTCGAACTTGACGAACGGCTTTTCGAAAAACATGACGTAGTCCACGTCGGCCGCCTCTATGCCGCCCGTCTCCAGGCAGAACTCTATAGCCTTTTCGGGGAATTCGAAGTCGTGTTTTATGCGCGTGAAACGCTCTTCTTCAGCCGCCGCTACGAGGACGCCGTCTTTCAGAAGTGCAGCCGCCGCATCGTGAAAATAGCATGATATACCGAGTATGTTCATATTTTTTCCGGCCTCCGGGAAACTATACCGGGCCTGAGCCCGGCGCGGGCGTCAGAACTGTTTCTGCGCCCTGTCGAGGGGTGTCGTGCCTTCTCTCTCCTCTTTAAGATGCCAGCCGTGTCGCGCCTTTTTCTTCATCTGAAGAGGATCTGTAAACGCCTTCACCGCGAGGGCGAACGGAAGGAAGGGGACGAGGTAAAACAGCGTGAGTATGACCCTTGCGTTGAAGTCGCCTATTTTGCGGGCGACCCTTTTCCACCATTCCCAGGCCCTTCGAAAAGGGCCTTCCGGTGAATTGTTCTTCTTATTTTTATTTTCATTTTGAGCCATCACATCTCCTTGTCAGACGCACAGAAATATTACACGCGGCTCTGCAGGCTGGAAAGTCCGATTGTCAGATTTTCTCCCGAACGGAAGCATACAGTTGTTTTATCAAGTTCAAAAGCGGTCGGGTCCCGGCCGGTTAAAAATTCGATTTTTATGCAATCAGGAAGCCGGTTGTGGGAATAATGTTACCCGTCGGCCCCGCCGGAGGCTTCGATTTTGTAATTCATTTCGAGTATTTTCCACCCTGCGTCTCTCCAGGCGAGCTTCCAGTTGATATTGCCCTTCGAGCTCTTGAGCGTTCCCGTGCGCGCGTCTCTGTAGGTGACGAAGAAATCGCCCCTGACAAATCCGAATTCGTTCTGGACGAGCGCTCTTTTAACCTTGACGTCGTAGTTGACGATGTCGATCGTGTTGAAGCTGTCGTCGTACTTCCGCATGACCGTGGCAAGGTCGACGCCGTTCTCGACGGCGTTCGACGAGAACATGGTTTTGAGCTTCGGGAGGTCCTTACCCCTGTAGGCGGTCGTGTACTCCGTCACAAATCCGTAAAGGGTGTTCTTATCCGGGCCTGTCTGAACGGGCTGGTGCGCTACGTTAGTATTGTGCGCGATCGCCGTCGCCGAAACGCCAGGGTCGAAAACATCGGCTACCGCGGCGCTGGCCGGCTGCTGTGCCGCCGTCTTTATCTCCTTTGCAGGCGCGGGTTTTACGGACTCGGTTTTCGCTATTTCCTTTACTGGGGCTGCCTTCGGCGCTTCAGTTTTCTGTGAAGCCGTGTCGGCGCTTTTCGCGATCACAACCGGCGGCGGTTCGCCCGATACTACGAGCCTGTCGCCGATTTTAAGCTTGCTCTCGTTAAGGTTGTTAAGCCTCTTGATCTTGTCCGTGGTGGTATTGAACTTCCGGGCGATTGTCCAGAGGGAATCGCCGCCGGCAACGGTGTAGTACGTGCCGTCTTCGAGCTGCGGCTTCCCGGGTTTCTCAGCTACCGGCTTTTCAGGGGCCTTCGTTTCAGGCTTCTGCACGGCAGCCGCTATCTCCACCTGTTTTTCAGGCTCGGCGGCTTTTTCAACCTCCGGCTTCACCAGCTCGGTTTCTTTAACGTCCGCAGCGGCGGAAAGGGTTTCGTGCGCCGGCTCTACAGACTTCTTTTCTTCAGTTGGGGTTACTTCTTCTTTTTCAGCCGAGGCTACGACCTTCCCGGTTTCTTCCTTCATTCGAGGGGGAGCCCCAGGCTCCGGAGCAGAAGCTATCTCGGCCGGCTTTTCAGGCTCGGGCGCAAGATGAGGGATTTCCGTAGGCTCGGGGTCCTCGGGGGACTCCGCTACTATAACTTCTTTCGCTTTTTCCGGCGCGGCTTCCGTCGAAACCTTCGACGCCGGGAGAGGCACCAGCACCTCTCCGGGCACGGGTTTGGCGGCCTCGGGAGCGGCTGCAATTATCTCGCCCGGAGTTTCGGGAGCCTTGCCCGCCTCGGAAACAGCGGCGGCAATCTCTTCGGTATCCGGATTCGGAATATTCTTTTCCGAAGCGATGAGAGGCGCGCTCTTGTCTATTGTTTCGGCGGCGGATGGGACTTCGTACACTTCTTCCTCTATTATCGCGACTGACTCTTCGAGCTTGTCCGCCCTGTTAGCCACCGAATCGCCTCTGTAAACCGGGTTCGGAACGGAGGGATGCTCTATCACCCTCGCCATCTGCTCTTTTTCTTCCTGCGATTTGAATATAAGGCCAGAGCCCGCCGCGTAGGTTAGCGCGACGAGTATCACGACCAGTATGGGAGCGCCTATGTATATGTTTTTCTGAATGTCGAGCGTCGGAACGACAACGGGCACGGACGGCAGGAACTTGCGGTCGTACGCATCGCGCTTCTCCGCGTTACCGAGGACGCCGTAGGCCTCGTTTATACGCTTGGCCGCCTCGGCGGCTTCGGCTCCGGCAAGGTCGGGATGGTTCGACTTCATGAGCTCGATCCAGTTCCGCCTGATCTCGTCTTCACCGGCGTCGCGGGCTACGCCCAGGGTTTTGTAATAATCCGGGGCGTCTGACTGGTAGTTGGGAATCGTGAAGTTAATGACGAGACGGGCCTGCTCGATTACGAAATCGGTGCTGACCTTTCTTTTTTCCGCGATTTTCCTGAGGAGCCGGAAGTTAGGCGAACGATCGCCGCTGGCTATATCACGGAGGACATGGAAATAAAACACCCTGTCCATCGAAAACCGCTCCGCGATTATCCTTATATCTTTGCCGTCAATAAGCTCAGATACGATTCGCTCGTATCTCCGTTTATCCAGTGTTATCAAGTTTTTCCCGCCTGAAAAGTGGTCTCATCATCTTCCTCTGCGAGACTGTAAATCTAATAAAATCAGCGGTTTAACGAACAGGCT
>JAGVLR010000205.1 GCA_020054175.1 Candidatus Dadabacteria bacterium | reverse complement strand
GAATTATGAGACGGCGCGCGGCGAGCTGCCGCTTTTAAAGCTCGATCATCTCCGGCGAATGACGGACGATACAGGGATTCTGCAGCACGCGCTCATGACAGTGCCGAATTACGAGGAGGGATATACGACCGACGACAACGCGAGGGCCCTTATAGTCGCGGCGCTCCTCGACGAGCTCGGAGTGGCCGGCGCCCGGGAGCTCGAAAGCCGGTACATGGCGTTAGTCGCATACGCATTCAGTCCGGCTACCGGACGCTTCAGAAATTTTCTCGACTACAACCGGCGCTGGCTCGAGGTCATCGGCTCCGAGGACTGCCAGGGTAGGTCTTTGCTGGCGCTGTCCGTGGTGCTCGGGAGGTCGGGGATAGAGTCCATGCGGAGCCTTGCCGGGCTCATGTTCGACCGCGCGCTGCCGTCCATACTCGAGACGACGAGCCCACGCGCGTGGGCGTTTACGCTTATAGGGATTCACGAGTACCTGAGGCGGTATTCCGGCGACAGAAGGGCGGCCCAGGTGAGGGACGAGCTGGCCGGGCGTCTGTTGACACTTTACAGAAAGGTCCGCTCCGGCGGCTGGTTCTGGTTCGAGGACTCGCTTACTTATTGTAATGCCGTTTTGCCTCAGGCCTTGATAATGTGCGGACAGTGGATACCCGACAGCGAGATGACGGCGGCGGGCCTGGAATCCCTCAGATGGCTGGCGGACCTTCAGCGCGCTTCTCCGGGAGGGCATTTCGTGCCGATAGGCTCGAACGGTTTTTATGTGCGGGGCTCCGAGAAGGCGCGGTTCGATCAGCAGCCTGTCGAAGCCCAGGCGATGGTGTCGGCGTGTCTGGAAGCATACCGGAGCACGGGGGAGCATATCTGGTACGAGGAGGCCCGGCGCGCTTTCGAGTGGTTTTTGGGGAGTAACGATCTGAATCTTTCCATTTACGACCCTTCGACCGGCGGCTGCCGGGACGGGCTTCATTCCGACCGTCTCAACGAGAATCAGGGAGCGGAATCGACCCTGGCGTTTCTCCAGGCTCTCCTGGAGCTGCGAATGGCTGAAACTACCTCTATTATATCAAGGAAGGCGAGATCATGAAGAATGAAAAATATTCAGAGCTCTTTCACAGGCACAAGAAAAATCCTATCCTGACGGCGGCCGATTGGCCGTACCCGGTGCATAGCGTCTTCAATCCCGCTGCGGTCACCATGCCGGACGGAACGACGCTCCTTCTATGCCGCGTCGAAGACAGGAGGGGGCATTCGCACTTTTGCGTCGCCCGCTCCGAAAACGGCGTCGACAACTGGCGGATCGATCCCAAGCCTACACTCATGCCGGATCCTAAAAATTACCCGGAAGAGGTTTGGGGAATAGAGGACCCGCGCATCACGTACATAGACGAGTTTAAAAAGTACGCTATCGTTTATACCGCATACACCCGGGACGGGCCGGGTGTGGCGCTCGCGTTTACGGAAGATTTCTCCCGCTTCGATCGCTTGGGAGTGGTCATGTCGCCCGAGGATAAGGACGCCGCGCTCCTGCCGCACAGGATAGGCGGAAACTGGGCGCTCATACACCGGCCGATGACGGCCCCGCGCGCGCACATGTGGATATCCTTCTCCCCGGACCTCCGGCACTGGGGAAGCCACAAGCTTATGCTGGTCGCCCGGCGCGGCGCGTGGTGGGACGCGAATAAAATCGGGCTTTCACCGCCGCCGATCGAGACGCCCGAGGGCTGGCTCGTAATTTATCACGGCGTCCGCATGACGGCGGGCGGCTGTCTTTACAGGCTCGGACTCGCGCTCTTCGCCCTGGACACGCCGGAGCGCTGCATCAGGCGAAGCAGAGAATGGTTTTTCGCTCCCGAAGAGCTATACGAGCGGTCAGGGGACGTCGGCAATGTGGTCTTTCCCTGCGGCTATACGATAGCCCCCGACGGCGACGGAGTAAATCTCTACTACGGCGCCACGGACACCAGCATCGCCCTCGCTACGGGGAAGATAAGCGAGATGCTCGACTGGCTGGAAACAGAGGGCGACGTAATAAGTTAAATCCGGCTGACACACGGGTCTGATCCTATGACTCCCGCCATTCGCCGGGGGATATGGCGCTCCGCTGGTAATTATGAAATAATTAAACCGCTGCCTCAGAGACTTCTCAGGCCAGGAGCGCCCCGCGTTGAGCTATTTCATAAAAAGGTTATGTCTTGTGGCTTTCGGCCTTCTCGTTACCCTGCTGATAGCCGAGGGAATAACCAGGATTTTTCTGAATCCCGTCGATTATCTCTGGAGAAATCTTTCGTACGACCCTGTGCTCAGGTACAGGATAGAGCCACATTCGGCCGGGCACGATTCCTGGGGCTACAGGAACAGGCATGTACCTGAAAGGGCCGATATCGTGTCCCTGGGCGATTCGCAGACCTACGGAGAGAGCGCGCCGGCGAAATATTCCTGGCCGTCCATACTCGGCTCGCTCACGGGCAAAGAGACCTACAACATGGGCATAGGCGGTTACGGGCCTGCCGAATATTTCTATCTCCTCGAGAATAAGGCCCTCGAATTAAAGCCCGGGGCCGTGGTCGCGGGATTTTATCTCGGCAACGACCTTGCGGATACGTATACGGCTGTTTACACGGTAGAGCGCTGGCATGATCTCCGGAGCCGCGAAATACTCCACAGCCGGAATGACGAAAATAACGAGGCAAAGGCGGGCGAAACGCCGCCGGTTAAAGAATCCCCTCCGGTAAAGAAGCCGCTCACGGGCGAGCTTAAAGGCAAGGTTTACGGCGCCGCGGGCTGGCTTGCGGAAAACAGCGTTCTATACAGGGTTGTAACCGCGTCTTATCTCGGCGACAGGATGAGGCAGAACATGATGCTCGATTTCGGGGAAAAGATCACAATGCTCGAAGCCCCGGAATACGGTATCGATACCGGGTTCACGCCTGTGAGGCGGCTGGAAGCGCTCGATCTCGAAAAGGAAGACGTCAGGGAGGGGCTAAGGCTTGCCCTAGGTTTTTTCGACAGCATGAACAAGCTCGCCGAAAAGAACGGCGTGAGATTTTTAGTGGTCATACTGCCGACAAAGGAGAGCGTCTACGGGGAGTTTATCGAGGGTAATAAATCTCTTCAGTACTCCGGCGAGATAGACCGCCTGCTCCGGAACGAGGGACAGGTGAGCGCCGAAGCCGAATCGTATTTCAGTGAGCACGGCATCCCCTATATCGACCTTCTCGGACCGCTAAGCGAGGCCGCCTTCCACGAGCAAATATATCCGGGCAACTACAGCGGCCACTTCAACGAGAACGGTAACCGTATAATCGCGGAATCCATCAAGCAGTACCTGGATAAACTTCAGTAAGAAAAAAGGCAAAAAAAACGGGCGTCCAGCCTTTTAACCGGACGCCCGCAGTTTCTTTCAAAGCTTATATACAGTTTCGGTTTTACTTCGTTATGTTCCTTTTTATCGG
>JAGVLR010000156.1 GCA_020054175.1 Candidatus Dadabacteria bacterium | reverse complement strand
GAATCGGGGGTCCGCATATTGTTCAAGCCCGTCGAGGGCCGCATCGGCAAGTACGAAGTCAAAGCCTCTTAACATCCCGCAGTTGTGTTTTTCCGCCAACCGGCGCTATTATTACCGGAAACGCCGGGGATGCGCTCATGCCAAACGCCATACGATTCTCTCTCATGATTTTCTTCGCAGTGCTGCTGCTGATTCCTGGCTGCAGACGAAACGGCGAAAGTCCGACCACGACGAGCGAGACAGAGGTCTCTTCACAGGATACGGAAGCCGGATTAGAAGATGAAGAGGCTTACGAAGAAGAGGAGACCGGAGAGGATTTCCAGGGCGCGGGCGATTTCGACGCGCCGAACCCCGGCCTCCCGTCCGTGAGCGGAATAAAGTCCGTCTCGGTCGAAACGATAACCGGCAACCCGAGAGACGGCTTCAAGGCCGTGCTCCTTTTCGAAGGCCGGGAAAACGAAGACATTAGATATATATACGACTGGACTGTGAACGGCAGAGAGGTTTCAGGGGTAATCGAAGACACGCTTCCCTGGCAGGAAGGATTCAAAAGAGGCGACGTCGTCAGGTTAACCGTCACCCCCTACAGCGACCTCGGGCAGGGCGCAGTGACAGTCAGCGGCACCTTTGCGATTCCTAACTCACTGCCCGTCATATCTTCCGAGCCCTCGGCGTCGTTTACGGACGGCAAATTCACATATACCGTCCTCGCCCTAGACCCGGACGGCGACCCTATAGATTTCACCCTCAAAGGCGCGCCTCCCGGCATGACAATAGAGCCCGCGACAGGACTCATAGTCTGGGAATATGGTCCGGACGATGCGGGGGAATATAAAGTCACCGTGGTCGCCGCCGATTCCGAAGGAGCGTCCGTCTCACAGGAGCTTACGCTCTCGATCACCCCCGGCCCGGAGGAAGAATAGGTTTCCGGATTCATGTTGAATCCGGTTTCCGGCCGTACTTTCACCCGCTATACACCAATTTATTAATTCACAGGTATATTTAATCCGTGGGTTCGGCGTCACGGAAAACGCAAGTTCTCAAGATAGTATCTTGACAGGTGGAATCGTGAGAAAATCGTTTCAGGCAGGCATGTTCATAGAGAAAAAAATCGAGACGAAGCCGGAGATGGCGGCGTCCCGGTTCCACAGGAACTCGCCCCAGGTACTTTCAAGCCCGTCCCTCGTAACCCTGATGCAGACGACCTGCGCCGACCTCATGGCGCCGTTTCTCGACAGCTCCGAAATGGTGGTGAGCGTGAGAATCGAAATGAACCACTTCGCCTCGGCCCCAATAGGCTCGACAATTCTTGTAAGGGCGGAGATAGTCAAGATCGAGGGCGACAAGGTCTACTTCGAGATCGACGCTCACGACGAGTTCGAGCGCATCGCGTCGGGCTTTAACGATATGTACGTAATCAACGAGGAAAGGTTCGACAAGGGCGTGAGAAAGAAGATAGACTCCCTTTCCACGCTGCGTGTCCGTTCGGCCTGAGCGCAGAGCCCCGTCCTCGATCAAAATCAAATCCCCCGCACGGAGCGAAATATGAGTAAAGGCGTTCTCGAAAACCTCTACCACGTAGCCATAGCCGTAAATTCCATTGACGAAGTGGAAAGGATTTACGAAACCGCGCTGGGTCTCAAGGTCGCCCACAGGGAAGTCGTCGAGGATCAGAAGGTAAAAACATCCATGCTACTCCCGGAAAAAGGCGGCTCGGCGATAGAGCTTCTCGAACCCCTGAGCCCCGATTCCCCCATCTCGAAATTCCTCGAAAAGAGAGGAGAGGGGATTCACCACATTTGCTTCGCGGTCGACGATATCGAGCTCGCGCTCGAAAGGCTTAAGGCCGAAGGAATCAAGCTGATCGATGAAACGCCTCGCGTCGGTGCATATAACTCGAAGGTCGCGTTCATTCATCCGAAGGCGATGAACGGCGTCCTCATAGAGCTTGCGGAATTGTCCGAAGAAGAGTGAGCCCTGTCCGGGGCGGCATGTTTAGTAAAAGAAGTAAGCCATAACTGTAATCACTATCCCCGATACGATATTAAGCACGAATCCCGCCTTTATCATGGTCTTCTGCTCGACGAGTCCGGTCCCGTAGATTAGCGCGTTGGGAGGGGTACCGACGGGCAGCATGAAACCCATCGACGATGCTATCCCCACGGCAAGCGCGAGGGCCTCGGGCGAGAACTGCCCAGTCTCCTGCCCGAGTGCCAGGAATATCGGCACCATTATCGCGGCGCTCGCCGTGTTGCTCGCGAACTCCGTCAAAAGTATCGTGAGCATCACCGAGCCCAGTATGAGCACGAACGTTCCGTGTACCGAGAGATGGTCCTTAACTATGTCTGCCAGGAATTTACTCGCGCCGGTCTCCGAAAGCAGCGCGCTCAGGACGAGCCCGCCCCCGAAAAGAAGCAGCACGCCCCAGTCTGTGAACCTCTCTATCTCCTTCCATTCTATCGTCCCGAGATAAACCAGAAGGATTATTCCCATGATCGCCACGAGCGAGTCGAACTCCTTCTCTATACCTATCCACGACGATATCGGCCTGCTGAAGAGCCAGAGGAAAACGACGATCCCGAAAACAATACCGACCTTGTAGCCCGCCCTGCTTTTTACGAGCCCCTTTATGTCGGCGATTTGCGAAACCTCCACCGTGGGAAATTTCGGTCTCAGGACGAAATAAAGCACGGCGACCATCGCAGGGATCAGTATGAAGACGAGCGGCATGCCCACGAAGAACCAGTCCCTGAAGTCCATGCCGAGGTTGGCTGCGGTAATCGCATTCGGCGGAGTTCCGATGAGAGTTCCCAGCCCTGCGATATTGGCGGCGTAGGCAACGCCGAGCAATATGAATGCGTTCGCCGCCGCCGATTCCGTCTTGAGCTTCGTTATGAGCCCAAGCGCGACCGGCAGCATGATTGCCGCCGTAGCCGTGTTGCTTATCCATATGCTTATGAGCGAAGTCGCGGCGAAGAGCCCGAGTATGGCGTAGAGCGGCTTCGTCCCCGCGGCGTTCATTATGTAGCCTGCTATATACTCGTCTATCCTGTGCTTGTGAAGCGCGGCCGCGAGGGCGAATCCGCCGAGAAAGAGGAATATGACTGGATTCGCGAAATGGCTGAGCGCGCTCTTAACATCCATCACCCCCGCGCCGACTGCGAGTATCGGAACCATAAGCGCAGTCACGGCAAGCGGCAGGGCTTCCGTGAACCAGAGGATCGCGACGAACGTCAGTATCGCGAGCCCCTTGAGCGTGTTCTCATCCGCCGGGACGAAAAAGTAAACGCCGAGTGATACGAGCCCGCTTGTGAGAATGATGAGATTAGTGCGCATATAAATGAACGTAGACGACGGAGGCCTGATCCGCCTCCCGGCCCGGTCCGTCAAGCATACATAAATTTACGTTCATATTTAAATCAGTGGCACGTCACACGTGCAGGAATCCGACGTAGCCAAGGATAATTGTATTATCGCCATCCGCGCGAATGGCGTCTCTAGCAACACAGCAGCTACGTCGTAGAACCACTAGTTGTGTCATTCCCAACGATTTCGAGCGAGCGAGGAATCGGACGCTACTCCCTCATCCCGCAATCGTTTCTCCAGTACTGTTCTAAATCTGCCTTCTTTAGTATCAATGCCTGTATCGGGAATCCAGCACGCCACGCGTGCATAAATCCGATGTCGCGGCGCTCAGCTGCGACCCCACCCATCCGTCATCTTGAACTTGTTTCAGGATCTGACATCTTTAAAAGATTTAATTGCAAAAGACTTCTGCTTTCCATTGATCGAAAGTAGCAAACACACTACATATTCGCAATCTTCTCTATAACCCAGATCCTCTTCTCAGTCCATCTCCCCCAGGCGGGGACGATCATGAGATACTTCCCCCGCATCCTGCCTTCCTCGATACTCAAGACCATCTTGCTCTTCATCGACAGCTCCGCGCTATATATCCCCTGGTGCCAAAGCTCCACTTTCCCCTCGCCGTAGCCGTCCCCGTACATGCCTCCAGGAGTTGCTTCCGGAAATTCCTGCTGCAGAGCCTGCTCGATCGCGAGCCTCTTGTCGCTCTCTTCCTCGGGCATGTTCGAGGGTACAATCCAGTGAACGACGCCACTCTCCCGCCTGATAAAAAGGTCGTAGTGCGGCGCATCCGTTGCGTGCCGCCATACGGCATAACTATACGTTTCTGTCATATATGAGTCTCAGTCCCCTGAGCGTGAGGAATTCATCCACGTCCTTTATCGTCCTGCTTTCCTTCGCGATGAGGTTCGCGATACCGCCCGTCCCCGTAACGTATGGCGAGGTTTTCATCTCGGCCTTGATCCTCTCGACTATCCCGTCCACGAGCCCCGCGTAACCGTATACCAGGCCCGACTGTATGCTCTCTACGGTCGTCTTCCCGATTACGTTCTCCGGCTTCACGATCTCCACCCTCGGCAGCTTTGCGGCCTCCCTGTAGAGCGCCTCGGCCGAAATTGTAAGCCCGGGAGTTATTACTCCCCCCATGTACTCACCATTTTCGGATATGCAGTCGAACGTCGTCGCCGTGCCGAAATCTACCACTATCACGCTCCGCTTATACTTTTCGTATCCCGCGACGCCGTTCACTATCCTGTCCGCTCCCACCTCTTTCGGGTTGTGATAGAGTATCGGCATTCCGGTCTTGACGCCCGGCCCGACCACGAGCGGGTTCACGTCGTAATAAGTTTTAATGGCGTTGAAAACGGTGGACTGTATGTTCGGCACGACGCACGAAACGGCGGCGCCGGTTATCGAGCCCGGCACGACGCCCTTAATTTCCATGAGGTCTCTGAAGAGTATCCCGTATTCGTCCGAGGTCTTGGATTTATCCGTGGCGATGCGCCAGTGCGATATAATATCCTTTCCGTCGAATATGCCGAATACGATATTAGTATTGCCGATGTCTATTGCGAGAAGCATCTCTGTTTTCGGGGTCTTTTTTTCGAGGATGCGGCCATAGCCTCGGCGTCCCGGGCATGGCCGTTTTGAGATTCACCCGGGCTTGCCTTTACTTAAGTCCCCATCTCCTTCTTAGCGACCATTCCGAAAATAATAACCCCAATATCAGCAAAAGAAAGAACGGGTTGTCCCAGAGCTCTTTGGTCTCGTATCCGGTGACGGTTTTCTTGCGTGAATCATCTATTTTAAGCTTGTCGGCGCTGTCCCCGGCCCTGATATAAACCCCGCCGCTCCCGGTCGCGATCGATTTAAGATAGTTCTCATCCGACGTCGGCCCCCTCACTTCCCTGGCCGGCGGCTCAACGATAAACGATATTCCGCCCATCTCCTCATCCGCCGGTGCGCCGCCATTCTCACCAGCCGTTACTCTGTATACCCCGGGCTCCTCCGTCTCTATTTCCGCTGTAAACATGTTGTCCCCTGCCCTCTCCAGCGAAATCTGCTCGATTTCACCGTCCGGATGAACAAGCGCAGCGCCGGGGGCCGCTTCAGATTCCTCGTCGCTCAGCACCCACATCCGGAGCTCGGCCTTCTGCCCGGGGGCGTACACGGCCTTGTCCGTCTCCACCCTGACGTCATTCAGATCCGGGTCGTTCACGAACCATAAAAAGAGCCTGTTCCAGAATTTCTCGTATATGGGCGAAACGTCTCCCTCGCTCCCCCTGACAAAATTCCATTTCCAGGACGAGTCCGAAAGAAACGTCGCGGCCTTCCCGGAGCCGACTTTGGCTACTGCTAAAATAGGCTCGCCGTCCGGCGATACGAGGAGCGGCACGGCGTCTGGGCTGAGCCCCTGCACCATGTTAAACCCTTCGAGCTCCGGCATGCCGTTCCACTCGTCCTCGTTCTTTTTCTTGTCCGGGAATATCTTCATTATCGGATGATTCTTCCCGGCCATCGTGAGCTTCGGGTGGACTGTCCTGTCGCTGATGGTCTCGGTCAGCGTACGCGGAATGTAATCGAGCTCGACGGGAAGTATTTCCGAAATAGGCGTCGCGCCGTAATTCCCGCTGTCGAAGCTCTTGTTGCCTCCTATCATCAGGAACGCCCCGCCCTCGTTCAGGACGTAATCCCTTATGCTCCGGAGGTGGAACCCGAAAATGCCGTAGGGCTGAAAATTGAAGTTCTGGAAGATAACGATGTCGAACGTCCCGAGCTCCGAGCCGAATATCTCGTTCACGGGGAACGGTATAAGGCTAAGCTCGTTCTCCGTCGCGAATACGAGGTCCGAAGGGTCCCTCAAGATAAAAAATGAAACTAGATCGACATTCGGATTCCTCTTGAGCGCCTTCCTCAAAAACCGGACGTCCCAGGAAGGGCTCCCGGCCACATGCAGTATGCGTATCTTGTTTATGATTACGTCCGTATAAAAAGACTTCTGGTTGTTTTCGGTTATCACCTCGCCCGCCATGACAGGCACAGACGCCGTGTATATCTGCCTTCCGAGCGTGAGCGGGTTTATCTCGAAATCGACGCTCCCTGACCTGGAAGCGCCGTCTATCGCAACCTCTTTTATGGCTACAAGCTTGTCGCCGTCGTAGAGCGATACCGGAATGCTCATCCCGCCTTTGCCCGTCGTTTTCACATTCACTTCCACCGAATACGGATACCTCAGAAACGAGACCTCGCTCGATTTAACGCCGTCTATCCAGAGATCCGGCGAAGCGTCGCCGGTCAGCGCCCCGACCGTATTTATCCTGAGCCCTCGCCTGTCGCCCTCGCCGGCTTCACTCGCGGAGTCCCCGTTGTTCCGGCCGTCCGAGATTATTATGGCCTCGTCGAGCTCGCCCCGGCTGTTCTTCTCCCCGAGCTCCCCAAGGAGCATCCCGAAATCTGTATTGCCGTTTCGCGGCTCCTCCGTCATTACTGCATCAGGAGAGATCGGCTCGAGTCCGCTGCCGAACGTGTAATATTCGACGACGAAATCATCGTTCAGTCTGGAAAAGAATCCGGAATTGTTTTTGAGAAAGTTTCTCGCGGCGTCGATGCGAGTGCCCGCGTCGGCACCGCTCGCGAGATTCATGCTCCAGGATTTGTCCACGAGCACCGCCAGCCGCCTCTTTTCTTCCTTGTAGCTGTCGACCCTGAGGGCGGGGTTTAACAGCAGGAAGCAGATGATAAGGAATGCGAGAACGTGGAGCGACATGATGGCCGCCCTTTTGCGGGCGCTCTCTATCGACCTCGAGCTCCTTATGGAGCCGTAAATCACTATGGCCAGGAACACGGCGAATATCGCCGCTTCCTTGAGGCCGGGGGGATCTAAAAATACGAGCGAGCTTACGGCGCTTTCCATAGATTAAAATTTACCACACGTCCGCCGTATTTCCCGTCCGTCAGAATATGAGCAGCTTTCCGTCCTTCATTATAAGCTCCCCGTCCACGGTAACGGAGGGGCTCATCACCACCCCGTCCAGATGGCTCGCAACCCTGACAGTCCCGCCCATGCTCTTGTTATCGCCGAAGGCTATGTGTATCGTGCCGATGACTTTTTCATCTTCGAGAACATGCCCGGTGATGAGTGCCTTGTCGTGAGTCCCTATGCCGAGCTCTGCGAGATTAAACGCGAGCTTCCCGTGAGGCTCCATTATCGATATAAGTCTCTCCGCGCCCTTTCCCCCGGTAATTTCAGTGGCGAATCCCTCTTCCACCTTAACCTTTATCACCTCGTCCTTCAGTATCCCGACCCCGGCCATGGAGCCGTCGAAGACGACCACCCCCTCGGATTTTCCTTCGAGCGGCGCGACGTACGCCTCCCCGGCGGGGAGGTTGCTGAAATCCCCCGGCTTGTGGTTCCTTCCGGTGTCGGACTGCCCCTCCCTTCCCTCGACGACGAGATTTATGTCGGTCCCCTTTTCGGAAGTCACCCTGACATTCGAGGCTTTAGAGATAATCGCGGCGAGCGCGTCGCTCCTTTTCGCTATGGCGTCGTAATCGGCGTTGAGCGTCCTCACCATCATGTCCTCGGTTATCCCGGGGAGGGTCGCGATCCTGACTCCCGCCTTGCACGCGCTTCGTCTCGCATCGGTATGGCTCAGCGATTTCGACGTCGGTATGAGAATCGCGTCCACGAGCTTCATAAGCTCCGCGACGTATGCGGGCGGCTCCTCGCCGTTCGACTTTCTCGGTATTATCTCTATGACGGAAGCTTCCGCCCCCGCGTCCCTCGCCGCCTCCCAGAGCGCGTAGCCTATCTTCCTCGACGGCTCGTCCGTTATTACGAGAACGTTCTCTCCTTCCTTAACCGCCATGCAGCCCTCGACCGCTATCTTCGCCGCGCTTTTAAGCTCGTCCATTTTTCGCCTCCGAATTCTGCTTTTATTTGCGCCGTACCGCGCCGGTATTATAATATGCCCTGACCTGCGGGCCCCTGTAAATGCGCCGGCCGCGGGCAGGAGGCGGAAATGAAAGGCGTAGGCATAGTGGCGCCCTACTGGCCAGACATCAAAACCGGTGAGCTCGTCGAGTTCGCGCGCCTCGCCGAGGGCCTCGGCTACCATTCCATATGGGTACCCGAGATGTGGGGCAGGGACGCATTCTCTCTACTCGGCCTCCTCGCTTCGAACACAAAGCGCATTAACCTCGGCACGGGGATAATCCCCGTCTTCAGCCGCACGCCTTCCGTCATCGCGCAGACTATTGCGACACTCGACGAAATCTCCGAAGGCCGCATGATGCTCGGGCTCGGCACGAGCGGTCCGGCCGTCATAGAGAACTGGCACGGGCTCGGTTTCGAAAAGCCCCTTCAGCGCACGCGGGAATACGTCGAGATAATAAAGATGATCCTTTCGGGCGGCAGGGTCGATTACGACGGCGAAATATTCCGTCTCAAGGGCTTCCGCCTCCAGTTCAAGCCACTCCGTCCCGATATCCCCATACTCGTCGCGGCTATAGGTCCGAAGAATATACGCCTCACAGGCGAAGTCGCCGACGGCTGGATACCCTTCCTCATACCAAGGGAAGGCATACGCGAAGCCGGGAAAGAGCTCGCACTCGGGGCTGAATCGAAGGGAAGGGCGGACATCACAATACCGATATGCCCTTATATCACGACAGCCGTATCGAAAGACGGCGAGTCCGCGAAGGCCCCGGTAAAGGAGCACATCGCATATTACGCGGGAGGAATGGGTGCTTTCTATTACAACACTCTTGTCCGTTACGGCTTCGGCGAAGAAGCCGGCGCAATAAAGAGCGCGTACGAAAATGCCAATAAGAAAGAAGCGGTTTCTGCCGTGAGCGAAAGGATGCTCGATTCGCTTTCGGTTTCAGGCACGCCCGGGCACGGGAGGGCCATAGTTGAGGCCTACATTAAAGACGGAATGGATCTGCCTATACTCCTCTTCCCGCCGAAAGCTTCGCGCGAGCTCGTAAGGGAATCCCTCGAATCCCTCGCCCCGCCCTACGCCTGAGGCCCCCTATTTTGTCATTCCCAACGGTTCCGAGCGAGCGAGGAACCACCTCACTTCCGTCATTCTGAACTACGAT
>JAGVLR010000172.1 GCA_020054175.1 Candidatus Dadabacteria bacterium | reverse complement strand
GGATTACGATGCTCCTCGTATCCTTGAACTACCGGATTTTTAATTCGTGGGGGAGGAGCTATGGAGTGGAGCTCGGCATGTTTCTCCTCGTATCCGCCGCGATCGGAGCGCTTACGTATTTCATAGCGGCGAAGATAGAGAGACTCCCGCAGGGGGCGTCTATAGGCGCTTTTCTCAGCCTTTTTCTTCCGATCCTTTCAATCGAGATAATGGTGTTCGTGTGGCTTGCCAAGTTTGGGAAGTATTCGGGATACGAGCTTTCGCTCGCATTTTTCATCGTGCTCTTTTTAACGCTGGCCCTGTTCCTCGGCTTCGTAAGGAACAGGATAAACCCTGCCTTCCCGCTCGTAATGCTAACCGTCTGCGCGGTCCTGGTTTCGCCGGTGACGTTCCTCCTGACGCGCGAGTCGTACGAGGCTGACCCCTCGCGGGCGGAGGCGACGACCGACCACGACGTCAGTCATGTGATACTGATAACCATAGATACGCTGAGGAAGGACGTTCTTTCGGCTTACGGCAGCGAGAGGGTCGAGACGCCGACGCTGGACGGTATCGCCTCCGACGGGGCTCTTTTCGAAAACGCATTTTCTTCGTCTTCGTGGACCCTGCCGTCGTTCTCGTCCATGCTGACGGGGCTTCCTGTAACCGTGCACAAGACGGCGAGGGCGGACTCCATGCTGGCTGACGAGTTTACGACGATAGCCGAGCGCCTGAGGGACTCGGGATACTATACCGCTGCAATCGTGGATAATTTTTTCCTGCACCCGGAATTCAACATGAATCAGGGTTTTCTTGAGTACAACTATTATCCCAAGCGTCAGAAGGTTATAAATTCGTTCGGGGTGACTGTCGTAAATCAAGTGTTTCCGGACCTACTCAAACATTACACGTCGACGAAGGACCTCACCGACGTTTCGCTGAAATGGCTGACGGAGAACAGGGACAAGGACTTTTTTCTCTGGCTTCATTATTACGACCCGCACATACCCTACGCGCCGCCCTGGGAGTATATATCGAAGGACGCCGAGAAGGACAGCCACATCGGGTATACGTTCGAGAGCGCGAGGAGCGTAAGGTCGGGACACTTCTCTCCGAACGAGGCGGAGAGGAAGTGGATAAGGGAGCTCTACGACGCGGAGGTGAGATACGTGGACCATGAGCTCGGACGCTTCATCGCCGCGCTCAGGAAATACGGGATTTACGACGACGCGCTGATTATCGTTACGAGCGACCACGGGGAGGAGTTTTGGGAGCACGGGGGATTCGAGCATGGACATTCGTTGTATAACGAGGTTATAGGCGTGCCGTTAATCATAAGGATGCCCGGGGCCAAGCCGGGCGAGAGACTCGGTGAGAAAGTGGCCACGAGGAGCATTCCGGCGACCGTTCTGGATGTTCTCGGTATAGAGTATGAAAGCGACGCCGTGATAGCGGAATCGCTGAAGCCGCTCATCGAAGGGAGCCGGGACGGTTATTCGCAGCCCCCGATAACGAGCACCGGGGTTTTGTATTACGAGGACAGGGAGAGCGTCATATTCGGGGGGAGCAGGTTCATACGCAGCATCGTTACGGGGCAGGAGGAGCTGTACGACCTCGATAACGATCCCGGGGAGCAGAACCGGCTGCCGCTTCTTCAAAACGGAGGGCTCGCCGACAAAGGCAGGGGACTTTTGCTGGAGCACAAAGAGGAAGCCGGGAAGGCAGGCAAGGAGCTCGGGGTTTCAGAAGCGAAGAAAGCGGATCTCGACAACGAAAAGAAGGAGCAGCTGAAGGCTCTTAATTACTTGCAGTGAGTCCGCGGGAGATTCTCCGCGTCCGTTCCGGGCGCCGGGCGGGCTCGATCCTGTCGACAATAAATCGGGAGAGGTATTGCGTGCGGAGCGTTTTTCTTTTCGCAGTTACCATTACAGTATTTTTATCGTGGGTATCGCCCGCATTCGCATACATCGGGCCGGGGGCGGGGTTCGCCTTCCTGTCGTCGTTCCTGGTACTCATATTAACCTTCGCGCTGGCGCTTTTTTATCTCGTGTCGTGGCCGATGAGGTATGTAGTAAGGGCGCTCCTGAGAAAGGGCGGAGTGAAAGGCGGGAGCGTAAAGAGGATTATAATAATCGGTCTCGACGGCATGGACCCGGGGCTCGTCCGGAAGTTCATGTCGGAAGGGAAGCTGCCGAATTTCACGAAGCTTGCCGAGTCGGGGACGTTCACTTCGCTCGCGACGACTTATCCTTCGATTTCGCCGGTGGCGTGGTCGTCTTTCATGACCGGCGTCGATCCTTCGCACCACAACATATTCGATTTCATAACGCGTGACCCGTGCACCTATCAGCCGATGCTGACTTCGGCCGAGATAGGGAAAGCGTCGAAGGTGCTTCCTATAGGGAAGTACATGATACCGCTCGAAAGGCCGCGGATGAAACTCCTCAGAAAAGGGAAACCGTTCTGGAAGATACTCGGCGAAAAGGGGATATTCAGCTCTATATTGAGGGTGCCGATTACGTTCCCCCCGGAGAAGTTTAATGGAGTTATGCTGTCGGGCATGTGTGTGCCGGACCTTATGGGCTCTCAGGGGATGTTCGCGCATTACACGGAGAGCGCCGAGAGGACGGATGTCGAGACGGGCGGGGTGAGCAGGCGCGTCGAGGCAAAGAACGGCGTCATCGAAACACATCTTCACGGGCCCGAGAATTCGCTCGTCAAGGGCGGCGAAGAGATCCGAATCCCGCTCAGGATAAAGATAGATTATGCCGGAGGCAAAGCTGTAATAGAGGTATCGGGGCAGAAGATAGAGCTTTCGCCGAGGGTTTATTCGCCGTGGGTCAGGCTCTCTTTCCCCGCCGGGCTCGGGATGAAGGTGAAGGGGATATGCAGGTTTTACATAAACAGCCTGAAGCCCGTGTTCGATATGTATGTGACTCCAATTAACATAGACCCGGAGGAGCCGGCGCTCCCGATCTCGCATCCCTTTATATACTCTGTCTATCTCGCGAAGCTT
>JAGVLR010000215.1 GCA_020054175.1 Candidatus Dadabacteria bacterium | reverse complement strand
CTTCGGCATAGGGTTAAAATTTCCCTTCGGATTTCGAATACAGGATTAAAAGTATTCTAGATTTTACCCGGTAATCCGTTCCTGTATAAAGGGGGCTGAAAGAAAATAGCGGGCCTTCCGGAAACGGTCAGAGCTTTATCTTCCCCGATATTATCTCCCCGAACATTGCCCAGTCGCCCATGAGGCTCCAGAGCGGGTGAGTGAAAGTAGCGGGCCTGTTCTTCTCGATGAAAAAGTGGCCGATCCACGCAAAGCCGTAGCCGAATACCGGTGCGAGAAGCAGGAAAAGCCATTCGCGGAAGATAATAGCGCACAGGATGGCCGCTAGAACGAGGACGCACCCGGCGAAGTGGAGCCGCCTGTTTAAAGGCTCCGAGTGCTCGCTCAGATAAAAGGGATAGAATTCGGAGAAGCTGCCGAATTCCCTGCCGTGACTACCGCTGCGATTATCACCTGCCACGAAACATCACCGTCCGTTAGGTGTATATGAACGATAATATCACAACCGTGCTTCTTCCTGCAAGCGTGAGTGACCTGGCCGGAAGCCCGAGGAACGACCCGGGGCGGTTTAAACCCCGGGCGTAAGGTTACAGTACTGCTTGGGGTTACTCGCCTTTCAGGTACTTTACGACGTCGTCCTGTATAGACTCGTCTACGAGCTTTCTCCAGTCGTCGTTTCCTTCGGTGACGGAGTTCCTTACCTTGGTGGCGGATATGAAGCCAATGTCTTCCGGCGGGGTGAACTCGTTCATTTCGTAGCCGACTCCCCTGCCCCAGTTAACGGATTCGATGTCGGGGATTATCATAACTACTACGTCGTCGCCCTTGCTCTTGTGATACTTCTCGATCATGCTGACAGTCTGCTCGGTAGTGAAGGGGTTCTGCGGGTCGGGCGGGATGTCCCTCACCATTATCAGGCAGGGCACGCCCTGATCAAGCTTCTGCTGAACAAGGCTGACATGCCCCATGTGATACGGCTGATATCTGCCGATGAAGATGGCTCTCCTGTTCTTGGAGGGCTTAATCTCCTGGTTGCCGTGATTTATAAACTTCCACTCGCTCATTAGAATCTCCTCTGTCGGTCCAAAATTTTTAGATGTTTGCCGGGTTCAAATAAGGCGTGGTAAACGGAACTTCAGTATACATGCCGGGCGCTATTTTTCAATTTCGCTTCCGGGCGGGCTTCCCGGGGCCTGCTGATTTCCCGGATATGATCTCCGCAACGGCGAGACCGAGCTTTTTGTTAGCCTCGACGTCGAGGTGCACACCGTCGGCCCTGCTCGGCTTCACAACCTTTCCCGCGTCGAGGAATTTGCAGCCGAGGAGCTGCGCTATCTTTTCGAGCTCGCCCCCGAGCTTTTTCGATTCGGCCTGCCTGCCGCTGAAGAACAGGCCCATGTACTGCGAAAGCGTGCCGAGATGAGGCGGGGCTACGAGAACTATCTCCGGCGCGCCGGCGCCCGGGCCGCACATGCTCCTGAGGGCCGTCCATGCAAGCGACATGCACGACGCGGCGATGTCTGACGCGGAGAAATTAAACCTGGTCCACAGGTCGTTTGTCCCCAGCATCAGGACGAATATGTCTATCGGCGAGTGCGTTTCAAGCGCGAGAGGGAGCGTCGCCTTCCCGTTCCTGTCGGCGAGATACGGGCTGTCCCAGCAGGTCGTCCTGCCGGAAAGTCCCTCTTCGGCTACCCTGAACCCGGGGCCGAGCTCCGACTGCAGAACGCCCGTCCAGCGCTCATCAAATCCGTGCCTCGTTCCGTCCTCGGGTTTAAAACCCCACGTGATGGAATCGCCGTAGCACAAAACAGTTTTCATGAACAATCCTCCGTTTACGAATTTCCCAAAATATAACCCCTCCCGCCGCGCCGTGACAACAACGAATTCAACTTTAACGGCTTGGGAATTCAACTTTTACGGCTCCGGTCCATACCGCCAGCGGCCGAGGAGCGTCTTCTTTTCGAGGGACTTCGCCAGCCGCGACAAAAACTCGTCCCTCGAAATCTCCTTTCCGCCGAGGCTCCTCATGTGGCTGTTCGGAACCTGCGAATCTATGAAATCGAAATCGTTCGCGGCGAGAAATCTCTCAAGGTAATACAGCGCCACCTTCGACGCATCCCTCTCCTTATGAAACATCGACTCCCCGAAAAATACTCCTCCCAGGGAAAGGCCGTAGAGCCCGCCTACAAGCTCGCCGTCCCTGTAGGTTTCAACCGAATGCGCGTAGCCGTCACGGTGAAGGTCGGCGTATGCCCGGAGCATGTCGCCCGTTATCCACGTCCCTGCCTGCCCCTTTCGATCCGTGACGGCGCAGAGCCGCATGACCTCCTCGAACGCCGTATCGAACCTCACCTCGAACGCGCCCGACCTTATAGTTTTCATGAGCCTCTTCGACAGGTGCACGCTGCCGAGCTCGATCACGAGGCGCGGATCGGGAGAGAACCACATTATGGGGTAGCCTTCCGAGTACCACGGGAATATGCCGCTCCCGTAGGCGAGGAGGAGACGCTCCTTCGAAAGGTCGCCCCCTATTGCGAGAAGGCCGTCCTCCTCGGCCAGGTTCGGATGCGGAAATAAAAGCGAGCTGTCCAGAAGATAAACAGGCATAAGGCGAATATTATACTAAACCGGGATTCGGTAAGACGAAGATGCAAAAACCCGGACCGGAGCAGGCCCTCCGTTCAGGAGTCGGAATGTCCGAGGTCCATATCGGGGGCGACGCGGTCCCTGACGAGCTGCTTAAGCTCCTTTATATCGGGAAAGCGCCCCCTCTCCTTCCTCGACCATACCAGCTCGTCCGAAACCCTTACCTCGAACACACCGCCCGTTCCGGGAACGAGCGCAACCTCGCCCAGCTCCTCGCTGAACGTCGTCAAAAGCTCCTGCGCCATCCACGATGCGCGGAGCAGCCACCGGCACTGCCGGCAGTACTTTATCTCGACCCTGTTTTGACTTTTCGTCTCCGTCATTAAAATAGTCCGAAAGGGTAGTTTATCAGCCGCCGCAGCGGCAGTCCACATGCGAACGGAGCATTGTTGCTATCGGCGGGCAATGTGTGATAAATTAGCAGTATCCATCCTTAAGGAGGCCAACGATGCTTAAAGAATTCAGGGAATTCGCAATAAAAGGTAACGTCGTCGATATGGCCGTCGGTATCATCATCGGCGCCGCTTTCGGCACGATAGTGCAGTCCCTTGTAAACGACGTCATAATGCCTCCGATAGGCCTTATGCTGGGGAACGTCGACTTCTCGAACCTCTTCTTCGTGCTTAAGGAAGGGACGCCGCCCGGCCCCTATGCTGCCCTCGTGGACGCCAGGACGGCAGGCGCAGTATCGATAAATTACGGGACGTTCCTGAACACCGTCATCAGCTTCCTGATAGTGGCCTTCGCTGTGTTCATTCTCGTGAAGAACATAAACCGTCTGAAAAGAGAAACGCCTCCCCCGGCCCCGGTAGAGCCGCCCAACGAAGAAAAGCTTCTGACGGAAATAAGGGACATACTGAAGAGCAGGTAATTCGGGAGGTGTTCTACTGAAAGCCGCGGCCTATTTATTAGGAAGGCCAGGCATGGCTTCGCTCGCGCCATTGGCGGGAGGAGTCGGCGGCGGCGGTGTGCCGCTCGAATCTTCGTGTCCTTTTTCCGCCTTGTTCATAGGCTTTAGAATCGTAGCCGGTATATTCAGTGTTTGCTTAACGAGCCCGAGAAGCCCGAACCTGATCGCCGACGGCGACATCGGGGATACAGTGGGATTCGACAGGTCTCCGGTTACCTTTATCGGAATCGAAACGGCGCTGCCCCCGAGCAGGAAATTTATGAGCGGTATCTTCTCTATCACCGAATCCACCGCCATAACCGGTATGACTACGAACTCGATGTCGATCTTGTTATTAACGAGGTCGATGAACCCCTCCGCCACCACCTTCATCGACGGCCCTTCCATAACGGCCTCCGTTATGTTCACCTTGCCCTCGCCCACGTCCGCCCTGGCTGTGAGCTTGTCGTACCTGAAGCCCTCCTTACCGAAATCTGGCCCCCTTCCCCTGAACAGGTCGCCGAAGTTGAGCATGGCGAAGAACCTCGCAAGGCTTCCGTACTTTTCCACCCAGCCGTCCGTCGAGCTTAATTCGATGTTGCCGTGAAGCATATTGAATATGTTCCCTTCGCCGCCGTTCGACGTGAGGACGGCATTCAAATTGAGATCGCCTGTAATAATGCCCGCCTTGTCGAGAAGGCATTTTATGACGACTTCCAGGCTTTCGTCGTTCGTATTCGGCCTGAATTCGAACTTCACGCCCGGCGGGACGACGTTCACAACCCCCGGCGTCGAAATGCCGCAGAGGTCCGCCTTGCTCACATCTATATCGACCCCGTTTTCCATGAACGAGACCATTGCATGAACGGAATCCCAATTGAGCTTCTTGAACTTAAAGCTCGCCGATTCTATTTTAACGTTTCCGCTTACGGGAGACTTCCACTCCTCCCCTTCCGTATGAGCGGCGTTGGCCGGCTCTTCAGATGCCGGTTCGGTTTCCCTCCATTCGAGCGCATCCGCATGAACGTTCACGTCGACGTCCCACTCAGGTCCGCCGTCCGAAGCCTGTCCACTCCAGGGTTTCCCGTTCTGACCGGGTTTCTTTCCTCCTCCGCCCTTCAGCTCGAGGCTCGAATCCCCGACCGAAAGCGGTCCCGAAAAGACCAGCTCCTCGGGAAGAGGCACGTAATTCGTTAATATGGTCATGCCCGACGGGTCGACGGTCCCGTTGAAATCCATCTTGAGAGAGAAGAGCCTGGCGAAGTAATCGCTGAGCACCATGTCGAGATTGACGGAAGTTTCGCCGTGCGAGAGGACTGCGTTCGAAAGCTCTATCCTCCCGCCGGAAGATGTGATATCGGCGCCGGCGATAGTAAGCCTGTCGCGCGTCCCCGAGAGGTCTATGTTAACCCCTGTCACCCTGCCCTCGGCTGTAATGGTCCAATTTTTAACGATCGAAATAGGCCCCTTTATAGATACGGACGGGAAATCGGCCATACCAGTGACGCTGCCGACGTTTTTAAGGTGGGGTCCGAATCCCTCGAACTCCCCGAGCCATGAATAAATCTGCCCGAGATCAATTGAAGCGGCCCCGATCTTTATGTCGAGGCGGTCCTTGTCTTCGAGCTCGATAACGCCCGACACATCCGAGAGCGAGCTGTTCCCGCCGGATACGGAGATGCCTTTCAGCGTCATAACCTTTTCCGCAAACGAATATGTGCCGCCCTTTACATGAAGCGGGTAAGGGAACCGGCCGTAATTCGCCGTGAAGTCGATCCCCGTAGCATCTATCACGGGCTCGAGGTCATTTTTCTTCTCCCCGAGCTTGAGCCTGCCCGTCACCTTTCCCTTTATGTTCGAAAGGAGCGAAAGCTCGTGTTTTACAGTCTCGTCGTCGACGAACCGGCTGATCACGGGCGGTATTTGAGACGGCTCGGCGTCGACGGCTATGTCGAGGTTAAGCGGCGCGTCGTCTCCGTCGAAGCCTAAAACCAGCGTACCGTCGTATCCTATGGAGCTTCCGAACCTTCCGCTGAGGTTCGTCCCATTAAGCATATCGTCGCCGATCAAGGCGTCACCGCTTGCGTCCTCGATGTCGTACTCGATCACAGGAATATGTATCATGCCGTTTACCATATTGCCTTTAAGCGTGAAATTCCCTTTTCTCCAGAACTCCCTGAATGTCGGTCCGGCCACTTCGAGCGTAACCTTCGGCACGGTCCCGCCCCTTACTACCTCGAATATCTTATCGACGATGTCGTTTCCGCCGGCCGCGATAAGAGTCGCCTCCCTGGCGGCTCCCGCGTCAATGTTCTCGCCTTCGAGATGGAGCTTCCCCGAAGCGGAAGATTTTTCCATCTCGTACGAACCCGCGATAACCGCCGGCGGATTTGTAAGCTCCATGCGGTTCAGGACGACCGACGATTTCCCGTCCGCAAACCGAGCCTCGGCATTAAGACTCTTCAGGCGCGCAGTGAAATCTTCTTCGTTTCTGGTAAGCGTGAGCCCCGGTATCGAGGCATTTACCTTAAGACGGAGCGAGTCGAGCTTTTCGATAGAGAAGTCGACGGCCAGGTTGACATTCGAATCCTTTATTATCTGTAAGGCCTCGGGGAAATATCGCGAAAGGAGATGAGGTCTGAATCCCTCCAGCGTCAGGTTGCCGTTGATATCTTTGGCCGACGTGCTCGCCGAAGCGCTCAGTGACAGCCTGTTCCAGAGGCTCCCGCGCCCGGTAACCCTTATTTCCAGCCTGTCGTCGGGTAGCCCGGCGCTGACGTTAAGACCGTCGAAAGCCATGTCTTCGTATCCGGTCTGGACGAGAACGAGTCTCCCGTTCTTTATCACGGCCTCCATCCCCCTGTCGCCCTCGTTGAAATATCCCAGCGCCGAGGAAATATAATCTTTAATAAGGGCAATGGTGTTCCGCTTTTCCTCCACGGTTTCCGGTTCCGTTTCTTTCGGAATGGTCAGCCTTATAACGGGCTTTTCGATTTCTATGTACGATATGTCCACGTGACCGGTAAGCAGGGGCAGAACCTTGGGGTATACAATCAGGGTGTCGAAAGTGCCCTCCGCCTCCCCGGGTATCGAGAAGCTGCCGCCCCTGATTGCGACGCGGGGCCTGTGAAAGAACTGGAAATCCATGGCCTCGAACTCGAATGTTCCCCCGATCCTCGCCGAGAGGTAATCGAGTATCTCTTTCTTTACGTACTCCCGGCTGATGTACTTTTGAGCCAGAAGCAGCGATAGAGACACAATTACCGCCATTACCGCGAAGCTCGACATCACCCAGACGGAAGCTCTCTTAAAGGTTCTCAATTAATGACCCCGCCCGCCTTCATTCCGCCGGAAACAGGAGCGGACGAAGGAAACCAGCATATAAATCAGATTATTAAGTTTAACTCAGAAGAAGCCGGTACTCAATCATTTTTTGTCTGTTTCACGAGCGATTCCAGCGCCCGGAGGCGTCAGCTCTTCTTCCCTTCGATAAAGATGAGAGTGAGGACCGCGCCCACAACGAGAACCACGGTGGCAAACCCGAGCCCCTCCTGAAGTCCCGAGACGAACGACTCCCTCACATGAAGAAA
Organism: Candidatus Dadabacteria bacterium; assembly: GCA_020054175.1. Lineage (GTDB taxonomy): Bacteria > Desulfobacterota_D > UBA1144 > Nemesobacterales > UBA2774 > JADLGH01. The sequence goes on along the minus strand of JAGVLR010000215.1, from coordinate 9,176 downwards.
AACCGTATTCACCTTGTCCGGCCCGAGCTCGTTTACGAGCGCCTCCCGGCTCCCGCTCCCGAGAATGAAATCGAGGAGATCGGCTTTCTGTGGGCCCGTGAGGCCAAACCCGAGCTCCGAGAGCTTTACCGAAATATCTTTCCTGACGGCGTCTGTGAAAATAGTGGTTATTACGGCAAGCCCCAGCGCCCCGCCCGCAAGCTCGAACATATATATTATACCACCTGCGAGGCTCGCCCTTGCCTCGTTGACGGCGCCGACCGCGGCGGTCGTAATGGATGGAATAGAAAAACCTACGCCGATGCCGAATATGATAAGCCCCGGGACCATGCCCGAATAAGAGTTCCCAAACCCGAACAGGAGGATCAGCACCGTGCCGACGGAGAGCAGCACCATCCCCGTGAAAATAGACCACCTGGGACCGAGACGGTTATAGATAGTTCCCGACACGGGCGCTGTGAGAGCGAACGAAAGAAGCATCGGGACGAGCCCCGCCCCGGAATCGACGGGGGAGTATCCGTGAAATTTTTCGAGATACTGAGGCACGAAGAGAAGTATCGAAAAGAACGCGGGTACGGCGAGGGGCATCATGGCCCCCGTTACCATGAACTTCCTGTTGTTCATGACGTCCTCCGGGATCAGCGCGCCGGGCGTCTTTCTCTCGTGCACGATAAAAACCACGAGAAAAACCGCGAAGAGCACGAGAAGCCCAAGCGTCTTGCCCGACGTCCATCCCCACGACGTAGACTGATTCACTGCATAAAGCAGCGAAACGAGCGACAGCGAAACGGTCAGTATGCCGATGTAATCTATCCGTCCTCTGGTTTCCTGGGACCGCCTTTCATCCACCACAAAATATGTGATGAGACCAGCCACGAAGGCGAAAGGGATATTGAAATAAAGCACTGCACGCCAGGAATAAAGCTCCGTGAGGAAACCGCCGAGAAGCGGCCCCGCAGCGTTCCCGATGCCTGCCGCGCCAAGTATGAGCCCTACGGCAAGCCCCTTCTGCGCGTCTGACACCGAGGAATATACGATGCCTAATATCGCGGGCCATAGGAGCGCCGCCCCTGCGCCCTGAACTACCCGCGCCGCGATCAACACACCCGAATCATGGGCCAGGGCTCCTATGAGGGAAGCCGCGCCGAATACCACGAGGCCGATGAAAAAAATCTTCCTTCGGCCGAACATATCGGCGAGCCTGCCGCACGTAACCATAAGAACGGCCCATGCGAGGACGTATCCGTTCACAACCCATTCGACTGTTCCTATAGTTGTCTGGAAATCCTTTTCGACGGATGGAAGGGCGACGTTTATGGCAGCGATGTCGACCGCTATCACCATAACCCCAATACCCATTGCTATAAATGTAAGTATGAGCTTACCGGTCATTCCAGCCTCCTTCGGGCGTAAGGTAAATGGACCCGGCAACTGCAGATAAACCGATTGACATCACTCTGTCAATCATTTATCAACTTAAAATAACATACGGGGAGGTAAATAGCATGAAAACCAGGTCCGCATTAGTAGCCCTGCTGTTTTTATTATTCTCGGCTCCGTCATTCGCGGAGATAAAGGGTGAAACCGTCGAATACACGTCGAACGGCACCACCCTGAAGGGTTATCTGGCGTATGACGACAGCATCGAGGGCAAGCGCCCCGGAGTCCTCGTCGTGCACGAATGGTGGGGGCTTAACGACTACGCGAAAAAGAGGGCCGACATGCTCGCTAAGCTGGGGTACACCGCGCTCGCTCTCGATATGTTCGGCGAGGGGAAAACGGCGGACCATCCCTCCGACGCCCAGAAATTCACATCCGAGACGATGAGCAACATGGCCGTAGCCGAGGGCAGATTCAACGCCGCGCTCGAATTCCTGAAAAAGCAGCCCACCGTCGATCCCGAGAAGATAGCGGCCATAGGATACTGCTTCGGTGGCGGCATCGTTCTGCACATGGCGCGCACGGGTGCGGACCTTGCAGGCGTAGTAAGCTTCCACGGCAGCCTCGCCTCGCCGGCAAAGGCAACCCCCGGAAAGATAAAGGCCAAAATACTTGTCCTGACCGGAGGTGACGACCCTTACATCAAGCCGGAGCAGGTAGAGGAATTCCGAGAGGAGATGAACGCGGCCGGTGCCGATTACGAGGTCATAGTCTATCCCGGGGCCACTCACAGCTTCAGCAATCCCGCCGCCGACGAGCTCGGGAAGAAATTCAACATCCCTGTAGCGTACAACGAAAAGGCCGACAAGGAATCCTGGGCTGAAATGGAGGAGTTCCTGAAGGAAGTTTTCAATCAGGGCGGCAACTGATTTCGAGGCGTCCCCGCTGATTCTCCGGAATATTCCGGGCGGGTGTGCCTACAGGTTGAGGGATATCTGAACCCCGGCCACGAGCGCGTCGGGAATGTCTCCCGTCCCGCCCGGGTTGATGATCCACTGGAGGTCCGGCTGAAGGGCGAGCCACGGGAATACCTGGCAGGCGTAGGTCCATTCGAGGACGATTTCGAAGTCCTGGCCTTCGAGCTCGGAGCTCAGGCCGCCGTATGCCGCCCCGAAAGCGGCGACATCCTCCGCGCGGCCGGGGATGAGCCCTTCGTAAAGAAGGCCGCCCGAGAGAAAATAGGGAAATATGTTTATGTCCTCGTCCGGCGCGAGCGTTGCGGCAGCCCACAGCGTCAGCCCTTCGTCGTCGTTCCCGGGCTCGCTGTATACCGTCTGCTGGGCGACGGCATAAAATCCGTAATTCCCGTTCCGCTCCTTTCCGTCTTTCGAAAGGCGATCGAATTTGCCCGAATCGTAGTATGCGCCCAGCTTGTAGGCATTTCCGGTCGCCTTATTTCCATCGGGCGTGAACCCGGCCTCTGCGATCAGGAGAACGCCCTCGTCGAACTTGAAATCTATATTGGATGTGAACCGGGAAATCCTTGTCGAGTCGGAGTCGGCGTTATACACCCCTCCGGCCAGGTAAAAGGTCTCGACGGGCTTTACGTTGAACCTCGCCCCGAGCGCGGCGTCCGGGTTGCTGAGGAACGCCGGTATGTTGTAACCGAGGCTGTCCGGGTTTGGGTTCATGGCGTCGTTTACATAGTTTCCCGAAGCCGCCACCGTCGCGAAATCGTCCCCTATACCCATGCGCCCGAGAGCAAGCACGAGCCTCTCTTGTGAGAAGCTCGTCTGCAGGTAAAGCTGATAGAGACCCCCGAAATCGCCGTTAAAATCGTCTGCCACCGTGAAGTAGTTGCCGATCGCGCTCTTGCTCAGGTCGTTTCCCAGCGCCCAGAACGCCGACACCACCAGCTTCGTCCGCCTTATGCCGAATATCTTTTCGAGATCGAAATCGAGGTAAATATTCAGCAGCCCGGCATATTCGATTTTCTTCCTGAATCCTCCGGCAGGGTTCCCCTGGATATCCGCCGAGTAGATAATAGACGGCGTAAGCCCCCAGTCCGTTAACCTCTGCCGTACGCCGCCCCAGTCGCCGGTAAGGTATCGTCTCGAAGAAAGCGGCTCGTCGGCGCGCGCCTGTGGAAGCGCCGTGAAAGCGAATAGCAGGATGAGGAATGTCGGAAGAAGGCTCGGCAAGTATGTTCGCCCGCAAATGATTCGGATAGCACATTCTACTGCCCTTAACAGCCCCGTGTAAACAATCAGCAATCAAGACAGAGCAGACATGAGCGGCTGCGCGCGGACTAGAAAAGACCCCAGAATGAGTCGCCGAGGTCGTAACCTATTCCGTCCCAGAAGGCGCACGACCGGGGCGGAGCTTCGGTTTTTATGTTTTCAATAGGCGTCACGAGAGAGAGGCTTCGCGAGTCAGGCCTGTACACCGGCCACGCGCCGTCCGCCCGAACAGGATCTAAATACTTGGCGAAATCAGTCCAGTAAGAAATCATGAGCTCCGAAAGCCGCTCTTCTTCCGGCGTGAACTCCCACCCCGAGCTTTCCGCGGAGTGGAACACGAACCTGAGCTCCGCGCCGTGGCACACGTTCTCCCCGCAGGCTGGGTAAGCAGGCCAGGAATTGTGAGACGGCACGTGGTTGAAAATGTATGACCATGTACTCGGCGAACCCTTGCCCGCTGCGTAGAGATTCGCGCACGTAAAGAGATAATCCGTGAATACTCCCGATATCCCCGCTGTGTTATCGTGTCCGTTAGCCGGATAATGCGCGTAAATCTTCTTCCTGAGTCCAGGGTCCCGGAAGAAGAAGTCGATGGCTAGGTTATAGTCGAAGTCCGAAACGGTCTTCCACCCGAGCCCCGATTTCACAACCTCTACGAAAACGAGCCCCTCGTTCCGGTTTGTGCCGATTATCACGGGCTTCGTGAGCTTCCCGTCTTCTACCGCCCTTATGGGCTGCTGCACGACGACGTCTCCGTCGACGACGGGCGACCATGCGAGCATATCCCTTATGCCGTGTATGAGCGCGGGCAGCGCCATATCCATCCGGAGCTGGGCGTCGAGGACGACTTCGGCGGGTTGCGCCCTCATGCAGGCGAGGTCGTCTGACCCGCAGCCGAGATTGGATGCGAACTCCCTCGCTATCGCACGAGACTGTTTCACATTCTTATACGGAAGCCCGAGGGGATTACTCTCCATTATCGCCGCCCTGAAAAGATTCTCCGAGCGCGGCGAGGATAGGAGATGAATCCCCACGCTCATTGCGCCCGCGCTCTCGCCGTATATCATCACCTTGTCCGGGTCGCCCCCGAACGCCGCGATGTTGTCCCTCACCCATTCGAGGGCCGCTATCTGGTCGAGTATGCCGAAATTGCCGTTCACAGCCTCGCCTGTTTTCGCATCCTTAACGCCCGATAGAAACCCGAGCGCACCCACGCGGTAGTTTATGTTGACGACTATCACGTCCCCGTTTCCGGCAGTGTACGCGCCGTCGTATAGAGGCAATGCGTCGTAGCCGAAGTCGAACGCCCCGCCGTATATAAAGACCATAACAGCCATCGGCCCTGGCGAGGCCTCTGCCGGTGCCCACACGTTGAGAAACAGGCAGTCCTCGCTCTGCGGATAACTCGTCTCGCTGGTCTGCGGGCAGGCGGGGCCTGCCCTCGTTGCCCTGAGCACGTCCCCCCACGCAGCCTTCGGCACAGGCGCGCGCCACCTGTTCTGCCCGGCCGTGGATTCGGCAAACGGTATGCCGAGATACGCGTTTACGGCTTTTCCGTTAGACGTGCCGATGAGGTTTCCGCATAGGAGGCCGTTCTTCGTCCGGACGTCTGAAGTTGTGCAGTCCGGTTTCTCGAACCCGGATATGTCTACGTATATCGGAGGTGCTTGGGGTGTCCTGGGTTTGTGCGCGGTAGTCTCCGGCTTCCCGCCGGCGCATCCGAATGAGAGCAGGATTAAAAATAGAGAAAGTGCGAGAGGCGCAAAAAATCCCAGCATCGAAATAGACAATACACCAAGGGCCCCAGGATGTTAATACGTTTCGAATGTTAATACGTCTTCAGATGTTAATACGCTTTCAGCGGGCGTGTTTCAAAGCTCGTAGAGGGTTTCGTCGATTTCCGGCTTGTCGTCCGTTTTCTTCCGCCCCTTTTTCTTCTTCGAGCCGAACTCGAAAGAGTCCTGCTCTAAAAGCTGCCCCATCTCCGCCTCTACCTTATCCGGGTCCTCTCCCCTCTCCAACCGGGCGAGCGCTTCCTCCATCCCGTCCCCCATGGAGATGCCGGCTGCGTCCGTGAGCTTCCTCATGAAATCGGCCGCCTGCCTGGGATCGTCGGCGTCCACGCTTTCCGTGTCCCGTTCGAGCATCGAAAGGGCGCCTTCGAGCTTCGATGCGTCGATGTCCGGCGCGCCCGCGTCGTCCCCGCCCTTCCCGCTCTTGCCAAGCGTAGCAAAGGAAGAGAACATCCTTTCGAGCTTCACACGTTTACATTTCGGGCACTTCGGTATCGTCGAGGTATCGATCGTGCGGGAGTAGAACTTGAAAACGGTATTGCATTTTTTGCAGAAGAACTCGTAGATCGGCATATGCGTTTCTTTCCCCTATCCTCCGATTATTATATCCCGGAACGACGCGAAGTTTAAAGGCCCTTCCTGCCCGGCCAAGCGGGTTATTCCGATTCCTGGGGAGCGTCCCGACCCGGCTCTTTACCCCGGAGCATGGCCGAGAAATCTCGCCACTTATCGGCGGTTACGGTCCTGCCGTAATCGAACATTTTAACGTGGCGGTCCGGATTATTCGTATCTACAACTATTCCCCAGAGAGGTGTGACACCGTCAGGCAGCATCGAATATCTCATGTCCCCGACGACGCCGGGATAATCGGGGTGAACGGCCAGATAGCCGTCCGAAAAATGATTGAACCTCCGTATGTCGCGATAGAGGACTGACCCGGTATCCAGACCGGACAGGTCCCTTCCGGGATCGAACTTATCCACGGAACTCCCTTCGTAAACTTTTGGGGGTGTAAGAACTCCGACGCGGACAGCGTTCGTATAATACTTGCCGCCCGACTCGTAAACTCCGCGCCAGAGTACTAGGTTCCCGAGCGAAGGAAAGACGAGCGTCCTCTCCATAACGTGCCCCCTCTTCTCCGCAACGGTTCTCAATACCTCCTCCGCCCTTTCCCTTTGATAAAATCCGAGTAAGAGATAAAGAACAGCGAATACAAGCCCCACCCTCGCGGCGGCGGGAGATTTCCTGACGACCGCGAATATAACCAGAAAGGCCAGGGTGAGCGTAAATACCGGATCGATTATGGATATGATATTCCACGCTATCCTCGCATCGGAAAACGGCCAGAGGAGCTGCGTGCCGTAATTCGTGCATGCGTCCAGCAGGCCTGCCGTGGCATAGCCCAGGGTTGCATAGAGATACAGCTTTCCGAAGCCGAGTCTCTGCCCGAGGAAGATACGGAGAATACCCGCGGCTATGAGCCCGCCCACCGGGATAAAGATCAGCGAATGTGTGAACTGCCTGTGGTAATCGAGGACGAGCAGCGGATCTTCGGAAGAGCGGATGAATATATCGACGTCGGCCAGCATCCCCGACAGGAACCCGACGAGAGATGCCAGGCGCAACTCTTTCCTGCTGGAAACGCTTCCGGGCAAAACTGCTCCAGCTAACCCCTGACTTAATGGGTCCATTTTATATCCTTCGATACAGTATAAGGATTTTCGTCTAGAGCGTCGTCCAGCCGCCGTCGATTACGAGATCGGAGCCGGTGACGTACTTCGAATCGTCGCTCGCGAGATAGAGCACCGCGTGCCCGACTTCGACAGCCTCCGCCCGCCGGACGAGCGGTATCATCCCGGCGGCGATTTTGTCGAGCTGCTCCTCGGCGTCGGGCGGGTTCCCCATGAACTCGACGTCCATTTTCGTTTTGATGTAGCCGGGGCAGATCGAATTCACGCGTATGTTTTCCTTCGCGTGGTCGAGCGCCATGCTCCGCGTTATCTGACGTACAGCTCCCTTCGAAGCGTTGTATGCGACGCAGTTCTCCATGCCGACGATCCCGAGAACGGAGGAGTTATTGATGACCGAACCGCCGCCGTGCTTCGCCATGAGCGGAACGGCATACTTGCTCATGAGAAAAACGCCTTTCACGTTTATATTTATCGTCCTGTCCCAAACATCCGCAGTCGTCGTAACGACAGTCCCGCCTTCGAGTATGCCCGCGTTGTTAAAGAGTATGTCGATGCGTCCGTATTTTTTGTAGAAGTCCTCGACGACCCTTTTGGCGTCCGCCTCCGAGGAAACGTCACCCTCGAACGCCGTGATCTCGCCCGGTCCCTCGGCCTCTTCTGCGACCTGCTTCAGCTTTGATTTGGTCCTTCCCATTATTCCGACCCTGGCGCCCTCCTTCGCGAAAAGAAGCGCGGTCGCTTTCCCTATCCCCTCGCCGCCGCCGGTTATAAGCGCAGTCTTGCCTTCGAGTCTCATCTCTCTCAGACCTCCTTACGTGTTTCGGGAAAGTCTACTTATTCCGGTGAAAGGAAACAATGGCGAGGCATGTGAGGCATAGCGGGAAGCCGAGGAACAACACGTCAGATTCCGGGGCCGCACTCGACGCTGCTCTCGCTGAGAGCGTGCCCCTTGTGGAGCTTCTCGTTGGCACCGCTGAGAGCAGTCCGAACAGCCTCTTCGATGACGGGATGGTAGTAGGGCATGGCGAGCATTTCAGGGACAGTCATTCTCTTTTCAGCTGCCCACGCGAGGAGGTGTCCAATATGCTCGGCGCGCGGCCCGAACATCTCGGCCCCGAGGAAAATTCCCGTCCCATATTCCGCGTAGACGTGAAGGATGCCCTTATTTTTCAGCATGACTCTGCTTCTGCCCTGGTTTTCGAAAGAAACAGATCCCGTAACGAAGCAGAGTCCGGCCGCATTCTTGAGCTCGCCATACCCTCGCCCGGCTATCGCGATCTGCGGATCGGTGAAGACGATATTGAGCTGCGTCTTCCTCCGCCCGGCCGTGACTTCCTGGTAAAGCGCCGCGTTCTCTCCCGCTATGCGCCCTTCGTCCGCCGCCTCGTGGAGCACCGGCACCTCGTTGTCGGCATCCCCCGCTATGAATATGGAGCTTTCGCCGCACCTCATCGTGTAGCGGTCGTAAATGGGGACGCCCTTCTCGTCGAGCTCGAGGCTCGTATTTTCGAGACCGAGGTTTTTCACGTTCGGCGTCCTTCCAGTCGCGGCGAGAACGAGTTCGAAGCTCTCGGCCCTTTCCTTGCCGTCGAGGCCGACGTAACGCACCTCGACCCCGTCTTCCTTCCGGGAAACGCTGAGGACATCCGCATCCGTGTCGACGTAAAATTCCCCTGCGAACGTATCCGCCGCATACTTTTTTATATCCGGGTGGCTGAGCGGGCCGACGAGCCCGTTCTTGCTGAGTATTATCGTCCGCACTTTTAGACGGTGAAGCGCCTGTCCGAGCTCGAGGCCGATTATCCCCGCGCCGAATACAGCCACTGACGACGGCAGGTCGTCCCATTCGAATACATCGTCGTTCACTATCAGCCTGTCCCCGAGCCCGTCAAACATAGGTAATAACGACGGGCTCGACCCCGTGGCTATGACGACCGACTTCGCTTCCACTCTCGTGTGCCCGTCCACGTCGAGCGTGTTGTCGTCAAGGAAACGCGCGCGGCCCGCGAGCCTCTTCTCCGCCGGCATGGATTCTATGGAGTCGAGGACGAACCCGACGAAGCGGTCCCGCT
>JAGVLR010000262.1 GCA_020054175.1 Candidatus Dadabacteria bacterium | reverse complement strand
GAGATCTGCCTTATGCCTTTTTTCTCGACGATTTCCTTTGCTGTCCCGCCCCCGGAAACCATCTCGCCGAATACGTCCTTGGCGATCTTTCCGCTTATGGTTCCGTCCTCGATGAGGTTTAAAAGACCGGCCAGCTTTTCCGCCGTAACGGGGAATTCCGAAACGTCGTCATCTTCCCTAAGCTCGCGGAGGACTTCCGTCATTATCCAGTTGCCGAGCGTCTTGGGATTCTTGTAGTGTGAGAGCGCTTCCTCGAAATAATCCGCTATTTCACGCGAGGACGTGAGCACACCGGCGTCGTACTCGGGAAGCCCGTATTCACTCGCGAACCTCTCGCGCCGCGCGTCAGGCAGCTCCGGTAGAGACGCCTTCAGGATGTCGATGTCTTCCTGGTTGATTTCGACAGGAAGGAGGTCAGGGTCCGGGAAGTACCTGTAGTCGTGGGCCTCTTCTTTCGTCCTCATGGAAAATGTAACGCCCTTATCGGCGTCGTAAAGGCGCGTCTCCTGAACTATCTTGCCGCCTCCCTCTACAACAGCCTCCTGCCTCTTTATCTCGTACTCGATCGCGCGCTGTATGAACTTGAAGGAGTTCACGTTTTTTATCTCCACCTTCGTCCCCAGTGTCTCCGACCCTTTCGGTCTTATGGAGACGTTGGCGTCGCATCGGAGGCTTCCCTCTTCCATGTTGCCGTCGCAGACGCCTATGTACCTCAGTATCGAGCGGAGCTTCTTCAGATACGCGACGGCCTCCTCGGCGTCCGATATGTCTGGCTCGCTCACTATTTCTATGAGCGGCACGCCCGCGCGGTTAAGGTCGACGAGGCTCGAGCTGCCGGAATTGTCGTGGACGAGCTTTCCCGCGTCCTCCTCCATGTGTATCCTCGTCAGCCTGATCCTCTTTGCCGCGTCGCCCGATGGTATGTCGAGCCAGCCGCCGGAAGATTAGGGCTCCTCATACTGCGATATCTGGTAGCCTTTCGGCAGGTCGGGATAGAAATAATTCTTCCTCGCGAAACGCGAGCGCCCGTGTATCGTGCAGTTGAGCGCGAGCGCGGCCTTCACAGCCAGCTCCAGGGCCTTTTTGTTAAGGACAGGCAACACGCCCGGCATGCCGAGGCACACAGGCGTCACCTGCGAGTTGGGCGGCGCGCCGAAGGCGGTGGACGCGGTGGAAAATATTTTGGACTCGGTCTCGAGCTGCGCGTGCACCTCGAGGCCTATAACCGGTTCGAATTCCATGTAATCGGGTCTCCTTTCAGTTAAATTAATGGTGATTGATAAGGGACAATTGTCAAGGACGGAGAGAGCATGAGCGATAATGTGCTGGTTATATCACCCCACCCGGACGACCTCGAAATAGGCATGGGCGGGACAGTGGCGAAGTTCACCGAATCGGGCGTGAACGTCGTGTCGATGGTCGTTACGGACGGGAGGCGGAGCACCAGCCTCTACGGGCTCAGCGAGGACGAGATGGCGGAGCTCAGGGGCTACGAGGTCAGGAATGCGACTGCTGTCCTCGGAATCGGCTACCTCATACTGGTCGGCCTCGGCGACGTCCGCTCCGGGGAGAATAAATCCTCGTTCGCCTCCGCGCTCGAAGACGCTATGGGGCGCTTCTCCCCGCGCGAGATCTACATACCGCACCCGGAAATCGATAAGCACCCGACGCACAGGGCCGTGTCTTCGATCGCTCTCGATACGCTCCGGGAAATGGACAGTGGCCTTCTGCCTGAAGGGCTCAGGGTCTGGTGCTACGAGGTGTGGACGCCGTTTCCTTCCTACGATAGAATCGAGGATGTCTCGCTCCAGATGCACGTGAAGCAGGCCGCCATCGATGCCCACAAGAGCCAGCTCGAATATAAAAATTACACCGACGGCATCACGGGGCTTAACCGCTACCGCGCCGTGTTTAACGAAACGGGCGGCCTGACTATAATGGAGTACGCCGAGATATTCCTGGAAGTAAAAATCTGAGCGGTCGTATACCGCCCCGCCTGTAGTATTCGGACATTACACAGGTATACGCCCTGTCTTGAAGCTCCAGAGCAGCATGTCGAGCTCTACAAGGCTTATGCCGAGCTCGTCCGCGAGGGCTTTCATCTTCTCTTCGGTTTCAATGTATTTCTTCCCGGTAGACGGAGGCTTTTCGGATTCCGTAACGCCGATTTCGTGGAGCATCCTGGCGACGTTCTTATCGAGTATCGCGTAATCTGTGTAGCCGATGTTCCTGAGGAAGTGGCTCGCCTGCGTGTAGCCGAGTCCTTTAATATCTTTATTGAGGGCGAAAAAATCCCGAAGCGCCTTCCGGTCGTCGAAAGACTCCACGAGCTCCCGGAGCTTAAAGCCGCATTCCTTTTTGAGATAATCTCGTGTGTGCGTGATGAAATAAGACTTTTCGGGATACTTGTGAATGCCTTCGAGCCTCGCCGCCATTTCCTCCGCGCTCCCGTCTTTCAGGATGTCCTTTATCGCGGCGATCGATCTCAGGCCCACTTTAGGCCCGACTGCAGAGGTGAGAATGCAGAACGCTAGCTCTTCGAATATCTTGTCGTCATCCGCGCTCTCGCCTGTCTTTTTGAACTCTTCGAGCTGGGCGGAAATCGGCTCCTTCACGCGCTCGTACTCGGCCCTCAGCTCTTTCAGCGTCTCGCCTGAAACCATGGATTAATTCTAGCATACGGCAGGTCGATTATTTCAACCTTAGCGTTACGGAATACGAGGTTACCCATACGGCAAGAACCAGACATCCTGCGGAAAGTAGAAACACGAGGAATTTCGTGGTGAACGAAACGTTCGGCTTCCTGTGCTCCGCGTGCATGTCCATTCCGGCCATTCCCGCCGTGTCGTGCATGGGGCCGGCCGCCGGTTCGGGAGCAGGTGCGGACATCATGCCGTGCTTGAGCCCGCTGCCGACGAGCCAGGAATTTACGGGGTATGCCGTCAGCCCGCCCGCTATAGTAGCCAGTGACGATATCCCCCAGAACATGAGCCCGGCAGGGTCGTCGCCCCCCGGTATCTTCGCCCTCAGTATCGCCATGACCGGTATCATGCCGACCATCACGAAATTCATCGAGACGGTTTCGGAGAAAAACGTCTTTTTAACGGCTGTAAAGTAGCTTCCGCCGAACATCGATCTCATAAAGAGCGCCTGAAAGACGAAGAGACCGACCACGAAGGCTGCAATATACTCGATGATTATGTCGAGGCCGTTAGGGAGGCCGAGGTGAAACGTCACAATCGCGCCCAGGATTATCCCCGTCGCGTCCCCCGCGACGCAGTGCATGAGAGAGCCGACAGACTGTTTCCAGTGGGCGGCGATATATGCGTCGTGCGTGCCGGGCATCGGCTGCTTGCAGGAAAGTAGATATACGAAGAGGCCGATGGGTCCTGTGTATAGAACGATGAGTCCCCAGGCGAGCTTCATCACGCCCATGGCCGGGGTGTTCTTCTGGAGGTCGTATATCACGAATATCAGCGACGCCGCCGTCAGCATGAACCAGAGAAGGAGAACTCCGCCGGTGATCGATTCGGGAATTATCATTTATGCGCTCTCGGTATTTGCGGGTGCTCGCGCCCCGTGTCCGAGCCATTATGGCACGAAGCCGGAAGCCTTGTCAATCGGCGAGATTGACAGGAGCGCCGCCGCCGTGTGATAATCTCACATTGTCGCATTCCGGTGTCGCGGTATGAACCTTAGACACTTCCTCTTCACATTCCGCATCAAGTCGGCGATAAAAATAACACTGGGCGGTCTATTCTGCCTCCTTGTCGGCAACATTTTCCACCTCGAATCCGCTTACCTGTCGGTCCTCTTCCTCTACCTCATAATGCTCATGTGTAACGGGCAGGCCCTGTCAGTCGGGCTTCAGTCCATAGCCGGCGGCGCGGTGACCGGCGCGCTTTCCCTTTTAATCGCTACAGTCTTTCTGCAATCGCCGGTCGTTTATCTCCTCCTCATGGGCGTCCTGATTTTTATTGTGATTCTGTTTGTCGGTAAATATTTTTTGCCGGCCCTCCTGAGCGGCATCGTCGCCGCGATGTCGATGTTCGTCGTGATATTCCAATCGCTGGGTGAAGCGGCGACGACGATCGAAAATTATCTTATTCAAATGTGCCTCGGGGTCTTTGCGGCATGGATGATAGACGACCTGATCTGGCCCCGGAGAAGCAAAGACGCCCTCCGCACGACCCTGGCTTCGGTTTACAAAGATTTTTCCCGGCGCTTCGCCCGCCTCGCTGAAGGCGCTGGATCGGCACGGGGCGAAGACGCCATATCGCTCGAAGTTTTCAACAACCTCGTCAACCTCGTCGACCGCACCAAGCGCGAGAGCCGCGAGGGCACGTTCTACCCCGAGCCCTATATGAAGCTCACGGCCTACGCCAAGGGTGTATACATAAGGCTCGACGTCCTCGAAGACTTCATGTCCAAGAATCATAAATGCCTTGAAACCGGGGAAGCCAAAAATGTAATCGAGGGGATTTTCTCGGGCCTTTCGGCCGAGTTCGCCAAATTCGCCGGCGCGGTCGAGTCCGGAAGCGCCCCCAATGCCCCCGACGCCGGGCTCGATGCCGCTTCCGCCTCGCTCGGGGAGCTCTATCTGAAGCTCCACGATGTGGAGGGCGACAGGGAATATCTCGATGACCTTCTCGCGCTCGGATCATTGCCGCCGCTCTTCGACGGCATACTCAATCTCCTCAAGGATTCCGTTCATACGCTCGGCGTCATACACGACGGCTCCTATGCCGAGCTGCTCGGTAACAGAGTGACGCACGCCCCGGAGGTCGAAAAGGTAAAGAGCTCCCTCGGCGCGTATTTCACCCGCGACGACGTGAAGCAGTCCGTAAAAACTGTGATTATCATCATGCTTCTTCTCCTGGGCGAGATGTTCCTGAACCTTCCGGGAAGCTCCCAGGCCTCGTTTTACGGCGTCCTCTTCGGCTCGATGCCGAACACCGGACAGGCCCATCTCAAGGGCAAGCTCGCCATAATCGGCGTCGTCGCCGGCCTCGCCTACGGCATATTCGGCCTCATAATAGTCTCGCAGACGACACGCTTTCTCATACTGATGCTCCTCTTCTGCCTGGGCCTTTTCCTCGCCTCGTATGTCGCCACGGGCAACAGGAGAATAGCGTATTCGGGAGTTCAGGCGGGCCTTATGGTCCCCTATGTATTTCTGATAGATACTGGCCCCGAGGTAAACCTCGATCTTGCATTTACAAGATTCTGCGCGCTGCTGATGGCGTCGGCGATAGGGCTGATTATTCTTCACAACCTCTGGCCGGTGAGCCCATACGAGCAGCTCAAGAAAAAAATATCGTATGCGCTTAAGGTCAGCGGGCAGATATTCGCGAAGCTCCTAACGGGCGACGAAAGGGACAAAGACAAGATCGAATCCCTGGTCACTCCTCTCGCGGCCTCTCTCCCGACAAGCTCGTCCCTTCTCTTCGACGCCCGCTTCGTAATCGGCGACGAGCAGCTCCACGGCGAGGAATTCGTCGAAATAATCGGGTCGCTCGAAGTAATATTCTCAGAGCTCGAAACCATCAAGAAGACGGTCTACACCGGAAAAGACAACAAGCTTCTCGCCGCATACATAGAGCATATGACCCCGAGCTACGAAAAAATAAGCGCCTTCTTCGATGCCGCGGCAGCCGGTTTCGATTCCGGGCAGGATTTAAGCGCACAGATCTCGGACCTCATGGAAGAGATAAGAAAGAAGAGGCAGGAGTTCAGGGAGACCGGGATCTGGAAGAGCTTCCCCGTAAAAGAAGTCGAAGAGGATATCCTCATGGCGAGCAGCGTAGACGGCATTCTCGATTCCCTGTCGAAGATATCCTCGCTCATGTCCACAATCGAGCAGCCGGATAAAAACGCGGCTGTAACGCTCGCCGGTACGGGCGCTTCGTAGCTGCAGGGATATGGACTTTCGTCCATCCGCTTTGTATAATGCGGAGTAAAAGATCAACTCAAGGGCCTCGGCCCTCTTCGAATTAACCGGATTAAAATGGACCTCTTTGCAGTCTTCACAATCCTTATAACGCTTACGGCGGTATTCAGTTTCCTTAACGAAATATTCCTGAAGCTGCCGACGACGATAGGCATCATGCTCGCCTCGCTCGCGTCGTCCCTTCTCATAATAGTTTCCGGATATTTCGGCTTCGGGAGCATGGATTGGGCTGTGCAGCTCGTCGAGGCGGCGGATTTCGATCACCTCGTCATGAACGGTATGCTCAGCTTCCTTCTTTTTGCCGGGGCTTCCACAGTCAATCTCGACGACCTCGGCGAATATAAAGGCACTATAGCCTATCTCGCCACGCTCGGGATGCTAATCGCGACATTCCTCACGGGAGGAATAATATGGTGGGTGTTCGGTCTCCTCGGCATGAACATACCTCTCATATACGCCCTTATCTTCGGGGCGATAATATCGCCCATCGACGCCGTAGTGGTGCTCAAGCTGTTCAGGCGCGTCAAGGCCGGGAAGTCGCTCGAATCCATAATTACGGGAGAGTCGCTTTTCAACGACGCCGT
>JAGVLR010000249.1 GCA_020054175.1 Candidatus Dadabacteria bacterium | reverse complement strand
CGCGGACGATTACGCGTTTTTGATCTGGGGGCTTTTAGAGCTTTACGAGGCCACTTTCGAGCCGGAATTTTTAAAGACGGCGATAGCGCTTCAGAAGGATATGAACGAGCACTACCTCGACCTGGAAAGGGGAGGATATTATTTCACCGCCAACGACGCCGAAGAGATGATAATAAGGCACAAAGAGGTATACGACGGCGCGGTGCCGTCTGCGAATTCAGCCGCGCTGCTCAATCTCCTGAGAATTGGAAGGATTACGGGCGACGCCTCTTACGAAGAGGCTGCGGAGAATCTCGCGAAGGCGTTTTCGGCGGCCGTCAACCAGGCTCCGAGCGCCTATACACAGCTGCTGTCGGGCCTCGATTTCGGCATAGGGCCTTCGTACGAGATTGTGATCTCCGGAGAGCGCGGAGGGGAAGATACGGAGAAAATGATCGAGGCGCTGAGAGAAATTTACGTGCCGAACAAAATAGTTCTCCTTCGCGATTCCGGCTCTGGCATAACGGACGTAGCCCCATTCACGAAGGAGCAGGAAACGATTGGCGGAAAAGCCGCGGCGTACGTGTGTATGAATTACGAATGCGATCTTCCGGTTACAGACCCTGAAAAAGTTCGCGAGCTACTGACGAAATAATAAACGCGTGCGACGCATCCACAAAGAGAGAGCAGCCATTTTTTCATACTTCGGGCGGCTGCTTATCACCGGAAAAATGATGGTTGCTTTTCGCCGGACGGACCTTATACTTCATCAACCTTAAAGTTTCCGGCCAGCGCCGGAAGCAGAAAAAAAAGTCTGTGTTATAGTATTAATTAGATTGCCGCCAAGAGTCGGCGGCATGGAGGAAAGGCTTATGAACAAAAGAGGAAAGAAGAAAATAAAAGACCTCGTGGATATGCTCGAAGACCCGGAGAACTCGGGTTACATCGGCGGAGATTACGAAGACATGATGGAGCTTTTAGAGCAGGAACTGGCAGAATCCGAAGAAGAGGAAGATCAGGAAGAAGCCGAGTGACCGGCGCCCTCCCTTTCCATATCGCCCCGTTTTAAATAAACCATAAGAACAGAGATTGCAGCCGGCGTTATACCTGAAATTCTGCTCGCCTGACCGAGTGATCCCGGGCGCACCCGCGAGAGTTTCTGCACTATTTCTTTGGAGAGGCCGGGGATGTTGTCGTAGGAAAAACCTTCCGGTATGCCGAGGTTCTCTACTTTTCTGAACTTTTCAATCTGCTCGAACTGCCTTTTGATGTACCCCTCGTATTTGACCTCCATCTCGATCTGCGTGAGGACGTCTTCCATAAGCTCCGGAGCGGAATCGCCGCCTGGCAGAAGCGAGAGCGTGGAATAAGAAATTTCGGGGCGGCGAAGTATTTCTTTTAATGACTGGGGCTTTTTTATCGTGGATGAACCGAGCGAAAGGAGTATTTCATTTACACGGGCATCCGGAGTTAATTTTATACTTTCGAGCCTTTGCAGCTCCTCTTCAGCGGCCTTCTTCTTAGCACGTACTTTCTCGTAACGCTCTTCCGATAGAAGACCTATAGTGTAACCCTTTTCGGAAAGTCTCATGTCGGCGTTGTCTTCTCTGAGAACGAGCCTGTATTCCGCCCTGGATGTGAACATCCTGTAGGGCTCGTCTACTCCCTTCGTTACTAGGTCGTCGGTGAGAATGCCGAGATATGCCTCGGAGCGGTCGAGTATGAAGGGGGCTTCACCCTTCACGCGTAGGGCGGCGTTGATGCCCGCCATAAGCCCCTGGCTCCCGGCCTCTTCGTATCCCGTCGTGCCGTTTACCTGCCCGGCGAAGTAGAGATTGTCGACGAGCTTCGTTTCGAGCGTGGGCTTGAGCTGTGTCGGGTCGACGTAGTCGTGTTCGACCGCGTAGCCCGGCCTCATTATCTCGACGTTCGAAAGGCCGTCTATCGTCCTGACAAGCTCATATTGAACTTCAAGGGGGAGACTCGTCGATATGCCGTTCGGATATATTTCGTACGTCGAGAAGCCTTCGGGCTCAAGGAAGATTTGATGCCTTTCCTTGTCCCTGAACTTTACGACCTTGTCTTCGATAGAGGGACAGTAGCGCGGGCCGACGCCTTTTATCTCGCCTGAATAAAGCGGGGATTTGTGGAGGTTGTCGGTTATGACCTTGTGCGTCTTTTCGTTTGTGTAGGTGATGTAGCAGGGAAGCTGCTCGCGGTCGATGGAGTCCGTCCAGAATGAAAACGGCTTCGGGTTTTCGTCGCCGGGCTGGGGCTCGAGTATATTCCAGTCTATCGTTCTGCCGTCGAATCTCGGCGGGGTGCCGGTTTTAAGCCTGCCCATTTTAAATCCGAGGCTGCCGAAGGAATCGGATATGCCTATAGCCGCCGCCTCTCCCGCCCTGCCCGAGGAGATTTTCGTCTGGCCGATGTGTATGAGGCCGTTCGGGAATGTGCCCGGCGTGACAACGACCGCACCGGAATAGAAATGCTCGCCGAGCGTCGTCTTCACACCGCATACAGCGCCGCCCTTTACTAAAAGGCCCTCGGCCATGCGCTGCTTTATGTCGAGGTTACTTTGCGCCTCGAGGGTGGACTTCATGTATGCCCTGTAGAGCTGCCTGTCGGCCTGTATTCGGGTAGCCTGAACCGCCGCGCCTTTACGTGTGTTGAGCCTTCGGAACTGGATTGCGGAATGGTCTGCCGCCAGGCCCATCTCGCCGCCGAGGGCGTCGATTTCCTTAACGAGGTGGCCTTTGCCGACTCCGCCCACGGAGGGGTTGCACGACATGAGGCCGATGGTATCTATATTAGCCGTGAGAACGAGCGTCTTGCAGCCCATGCGCGCGCAAGCGAGCGCAGCCTCGCAGCCGGCGTGGCCGGCGCCGATGACTATGACGTCGTAATTCCGTGGATATTCGATGCTCAATTGCATGCCCCCAGAAAAAAAGAACCGGACAAAAGGAAGAAGTGTAAATAGTGAGGGGGCAGGCGTCAATTCGCAATGACGGATCAAGTTTACTCTCGGCCAAAACATAAAATTGCAAGCCGTCTAAACGGCGAAGCAATACCTTTCCGGGACGTCGAAATTGGCGTAAAAAAAATCGAGCGGATGAGCGTTAAAAATCTGACCAGGGGCTGGGGTGGGTGGAAGATTTAGCGAAGACGCGATGATTTTTAGCACAATTTCGCCCCGTCCCGTGACTTTTGCTACTTTTGGTCAAGCAAAAGT
>JAGVLR010000048.1 GCA_020054175.1 Candidatus Dadabacteria bacterium | reverse complement strand
GGGTTCCTTTCGAGCGGTACCGGATTGGCTTCTGTGCAGTCAACCGAGGGCGTCCGAATGCTCACTTGCTCGCATTCGTTCCCTCAAGGGAGAGGGAATTATGAGGAGTCAGATTTTTAACGCTTATCCACTCGATTTTTTTAACGCCAATTTTGACGTCCAGGAGGGGTATTGCTGCGCCGCGCGGCGGCTTGCAATATAATGGATTTGTCCGACGCTTTGCATATCCGTCATCCTGAACGACGATTCGAAAGATAGATTCCTCGCGCGCTCGGACTCGTTGGAAATGACAGAATTGGGGTGATTCCTCAATTGCTCGGAATTGTTCCCCTTTTCCTATGGGGGGAAAGATTGTTGATGGATTGCGTGCGGTACCCCCTCACCCTTTATCCCTCTCCCGCGCTGGGGAGAGGGGATTCAAAGAGCGCGGCGGATTATCTGTGAAGAGTTTCCAAATGTTCGCTTGCTCGCATTCGTTCCCTCAAGAGAGAGGGATAAATACGAAATGTTGAGATTACTAAAACCTGCCTTAGGGCAAAAGGAGGACGGAGTTTTATGCCATTAGGTACTTATGGAGCCAACAAGATACTGGATCATGTGACGGGGCGGCAGGAGTGGACTATGCCGGCGGTTTACGTTTCGATTCACAGCGGCGCACCGGGAAATAACGGGGCGAACGAGCACAGCTATTCGGGATATGTGAGGAAGCAGCCGGCCACGGGATGGAACGCGGCGTCGAACGGCGTGCCCGCGACGAACGACGGGGATATCACGTTCGACGAGGTGCCGGCAGGCGGGATAACCGTGTCGCATGTAGGAATATGGGATGCGGAGACGAGCGGGAATTTCATATTCGGGTTTTCGATTCCGACGAGGAATTTTCCCGCGGGGACGACGCCGAAGATTCTCGACGAGGCGATAGAGATAATCGCTGAGGATAATTTTTCCGACTATCTGAAGCCGCTGATCGTGAATCACATGCTGGGTATCTCGCCCTATACGTATATCGCCGATATTTACGTAGGGCTCATCACCACGGGCGGCTCGGAGTTCTCGGGCGGCAGCTACGCAAGGAGGAATATTAATTTCGATGCGGCCTCCAGTAAGCAGATCGTTAATGCAATCCAGGAAAATTTCGGAACTGCCGGTGCAAATTTGGGGACGACCAACAGGTTCAGACTCTTCGATGCGTCTACCTCGGGGAATGCGCTGCTTACCGGGAACTGGAATTCGTCCGCCGAGGTTCTGGCCGGCGATAGTTATCTGATAGAAGACAGCGGAATTACAATTACGGCGGTTTAAGAGGATCTAAAATGGCTTTTCCGGTAGTTCAATCAGTTACTCCGACAAATACAAGCGGCACTTCGCACGCGATAGCGATGCCCGGAACTGTAAGCTCCGGGGATTTGCTCTTGATGATCGTTATCGCATCGGGCGCCTCGATCAGCGGCACTCCGTCCGGATGGACGGCCGTAGCGAACCTGACTCAAATTCCGATATATGCCCGCGTTTCCAACGGCTCTGAAGGGGGCGGAACCGCTACTATATCGACCGGCGGCTCGGTGTCGATAGCCGCACAGGTCTACAGAGTCAGCGGCTGGCACGGAAATATTCCACTCGGAATTGAAGTTGCCACCACACAAGGCGGAAACACCACTTCTGTAAATCCTCCTCCACTGAACCCGGCGAACTGGGGGGTCGACGATACGTTGTGGATTGCCGTGGCGAGGTGGGTTCATCCGAGCTTCGTGGTTTCCAGTTACCCGAGCAGTTATACAAACGGCACGGCGACGACCAGCGGATCCGCAAAGCTGGCGACTGCGCGGAGAAACCAGGCTGTCGAAACAGGGGATCCCGGTTCCTTCTCGCTTTCGGGTATAGTCTCCGGCCCAATCGGTACAACCATAGCAATCCGGCCGGTGAAAATTCACAGGCTCTCCGGCGCGGCCCAGATGAGTATCGGCCCCGGAGGGGCTATAAATGCCATTCATCCGCTCGACGGGGATGCCGGGCTGGGTATGCAGGGACAGGGGCAAATCTCGGGCGGGCTCGCGGAGCTTGAGGGGTCGTCATCAGTCGACATGGAGGGGACAGGGCTGGCAAGCCTGGAGCATTTGTTCTCCGGATCGACAGGACTCGCGGTCGAAGGGGCCGGCGGTATTGTAATCTCCGACTACAACTTCAAGTGGTCGATAGATTTCCTGGAGGCACGGAGCGACCACAGGTATCCCACAATTTACGCAGAGGTGAGCAGCGAAGCTATGCCGTCGGGAGCGTTTCCGGAGGGGGCGTTCTTCGAGAGGCGGCTTCTCGAGATGCCGCGTTTGGAGGAAGCCGAGTTCGGCGAGAGGTTCGGCATTACCGGCTTTCAGCGCGTGACGCTTGCCCTCGACAATTCCGACGGGCTCATAAGCTCGCTCGACCTTACGGACGCGTACGTGCGTCTCTTCTTCGTGAGCGAGGCCGGGGATGTGAGGGAATGGAAGGGAAGGGTGACAGAGTGGACATTGTCGCACAGGTGCGTCGTCAGCGTCGAGGACATGGATGCCGTCGCGCTGACGGAGGAGCTTCCGCGAAGGACGCTGAATGATATAGTGGAGGCTGAGAAAGAAGCAGACCCGGGATTTGAATCCGTAGCTGTGGCGAACGACCTTGGGAGGCCTGTTCCGATAATATTCGGGAGGGCGGTCAAGGTCCCTCTCCTTTATATAAAGGCGGACGAGGCGGCGCTGGAGTACGATTACATAATCGGCGAGGGGGTCGGGCTCGGCGGCGGAAACTTCACTGAGGTTTTCACCGTCTACAGGGAAGACCAGGCGCTGGACGATATAGAGGGAGACGCCCAGTCCGGGAGCTCTATTTCGGGGCTCAAGCTCGAATCCGGAGACCAGCGTCCTGACTCCTGGTATAAATACTGGTGGATTCAGATAACCGCCGGGCCGGGGGCCGGGAGCATAAGGCATGCCACGGTTTACAACTCTACGCTAAACATAATCACCCCTGTCTCGAATTTCAGCGCGCCGCTCACGACGTCGAGCGATTATCGATTAAGGGAGTGGAGGTTTTATGATGGCTCTCAAGCAGGTCCTTATGCCGGGTGCGCGTTTATAAGGTTCAAGAAGCGTCTTGGCGTCTCGGGGAGCACCGACGCTCTATACGCCGACGTTAACGGCCTCTCAGCCGAGACGAACGTCGTGAGGGCTGTGGAGAGTGTTCTCTCTAACCAGGTGTGGGGTCTCGGGCTGGACGTAGATTCAGATTCTTTTGACGCGGCAGCGGCGCTGCCGGAGATCGCTGACATGCTCTGCGAAGGGGCTATAACAGATACGACAACTATAACAGATATACTTAACGGCTCTGGAGAATCGCAGGGTCTACTATCTTTTAGAGATATGGTGCTGTCGAAGTCGGATGCCGTGACGATAGCAGTAGATGGCCCGAAATCGCCTGCACACAGCTTCGGCCTGGGGGACGAGACGGGATGGAATAACATACTCACCGGGAGCCCGGAGGTTACATACCTTCACTCGAGCGAGAGGGTAAAAAACCTTAAAGTCAGGTACCGCAAAAATAACAGGGAATCGGAGTTGTATCTGCACGAGCTGGAAAGGCGGTCAGGCGCGAGCGGGGTGGACAGAACGCTGACACTGCCGTTTGTTCACGGCCACGAGACGGCGGACAGGTGGCTCGATTACAGGAGGAAGCGGCTCGCGGCCTCCGTCAAGCGGATGGCGATAGAAACAGGGCAGGAGGGGGCGGCTGTCAGGCGCGGAGAGCGTGTGACAGTCAGCGTACCGACGCTCGGTCTCGAAGGGAGCGCGTGGGAAGTGGCGGGATGCGGCGTTACGCCGGCGGGGCCCAATTCCCTCTCGCTCGTGCCGTACTCCGCCGCGCCGTATACGTATGTGCCCGTGACAGACGAGGGCGGGGAGCTGCCTTCGGATGAATTTTTCGATATCCCGCCGGATTATACGAAGACGCCGTCCGATCCTGTTGCGGGTGCGTCAGTGAGCTACACGAACGACCTCAGCCCCGAGGGGCAGAGGCAGACGTTCGCCGT
>JAGVLR010000203.1 GCA_020054175.1 Candidatus Dadabacteria bacterium | reverse complement strand
TTTGCGGTTCACCTCGGAGGGGGAGCTTACATCGACTCGTCGGGGAACTTCGTTTTTGGTGCGCCGGCGGGAGCTCAGATATACCAGGCGCCGGGCGGATTCAAGCTGGATGCGAAGAAGGTCCAGGACGCATTCAAGGACCTTTCCGACATCCTTCCGCGAGACGAGGACGGCAAGAAAAAATGGATGGAGTGGGGAGTGCCCAAGGACATAGTCGACTTTCTCGGCAAGATAGCCGGCGTGGCGGGCATAATCACCACGGCGATCGCGACTTATATGTGGGCTCTCGGCATACTCATGAAGATAATGGATCTGATGACGGCGGACGACGGTATGAGCCCCGAGCTGGCGAAGACGCTTTACAGCATCAAGAACCAGCTGCAGGGCCTTGAGCAGATTCAGCGGGCGGACAAGATGATCGAGATGCATTCGGAATTCGACGGCAGGATCGACCGCGTGCGGGGCTTATTGACTCAGCTTCTGGTCACGAAGCCTACCGGCGCAGCGCGGGCCCAGATATTCGCCGGCATGCGCTCAATAGTCGACGAGCTTGCAGTGCCTTTGTCGCGGCTGAGGGATCAGGAATGGGCAACCACTTACGATCCCGAAGCATACAAGGGGCGAGCATTCGCCTCGCAGCTTCTTGTATTTCAACGCTCCGACGGATCGCTGGCGCCTGTACCAATGCAGTCGCCGACAGTTACATTTTTCGACTACCGTCTCGGAGTGCCGATGCTGATATACGGCGCAACGACTTTCACGGCGCTTCTTCACGTCGCCATGCCCTGGTTCAGATCGTCGGGGATGTACGCAGGCCAGCTGCGAAAGACCGCCGAAGCGATAGACCGGTTCGTCGTGCGGATGCAGGATGAATCCATATCGCGCACCGAGTATACGCCTACTACAGTCCTTCAGCAGAGGACGTGGTCGATCTTCGAGATCCCGATGGGCGGGGGCCAGAAAGGCTGGAACCCTATGCCGACCTACGCGGTGGGCGCGTTCGACCTGGTTCGTTATAACGATGATTTCCTGTGGGAGAGATTCGGAGCGCAGTTTCAGGCGGGGCAGGATACCGGCCCCCGCGGGCTCTTTAATTATCACTGGTATACCCCGGAAACAGACCTCGACGATGTAGCCGTTGCCGCGAACGAACAGGCCAGGCAGGACTATGCGAACCTTCAGGTGGTAACCGGCATGTACAGGCTGATAAAGACGGCCGCATGGCTGCGTTTCCTGTCGACGCCGCCCAGCAGCAGTCAGACGGTCTCCGGATACGTCAACGACAGACGCACTTTTCAGGACGAAATGCCGACTGTAGCGACCAGCCCCAATATCGCTCTCGTCGGCATTATCGAGCACGATGCGACACTGAAGCGCTACAACGCACGAAGCCGCATTCGCATAACCACGCAGGAACCCGGCTACGTTCCGGCATTTCGTTACCGGGTAGTCCTGAGAACGATCAACTCCCTTTTCAGCAAGGATGCCTGGTATGATCGTGATTACGTCGGAGACATATGGAGGCCGGATTACGAGCCTTCCCCCGGGGATCCGCGCTGCAATCGCCTGAAGACGGAGCTGATGAAGAACTCGATACTTTCAGAAGTTGTGCTCTACGAGGGCCCGAGTCCTGTAAACCCCGTAGTAAAGAGCGGCGAAACAGTTCTCCAGGCTACGACATTCGACTGGTATGTACCGGTAGTGTCGCCCTGGAGCTCGTATTTAGATATCGACGCCCTCCATAACGCGGCAAAATACACCTCGGGCGGCAGCAAAAAGAAGATGGCCACTTCCGGCGGAGTGTCCATTCATTTTCTGTCCGATGAGAATATAGCGCAGCTTCCCATGCATGTAATGCAGGATTACAGTCCTTTGCTCACGGTAGGGGTCGACGATCTCACGGATATCGATGATTACGTGACCATTACCGACATCTCGCTGGACAAGGCCGAGCGGCGCCATGTAAGCAACCAGGACGTTGCGGTTAAGTGGCAGCTCAACTGGACGGCCGACACCCTGGAAGTCCGGTTATACGGCCGGCCTGAAGACCGGCCTTTTCAGGCTTATGTGGTCATCGAGGAAGCTGTTTATTCCGGCGCGGCCGCATCCGAAAACGTAACGGACGTTCTTTCCGACCAGAGCCTCGTCGAACACATTCATACCCCGTTTCTTTCCGAGATAGTTAACCAGCTGGTTATGGTTCCGGAGGAATTTTTTAAAGAGGAAGAGAAAGCGATCATAGAGGCTACGAAAATGTGGCGGGAGTTTCTGCGAAGGTTTGCAGAGGAAAGGCCGATAGGCCCGGGCGACCCGATAGAGTATTTGAATGAATCTATCAATGAACTGACTACTCGCTCATGGAGCACGTCTACACTGGCAATGACGTTTGGCATGAAGATAGAGTTCGCGATGCGCGAGGCGCCGGAGTTATGGGATAGCGTGCTCCAGGAAGGACGACGCAAGACAAGAAAACAATAGAAATCCGGGTTCAGACTTGCGACAAAGAAGGCTGACTCTGCGATGAGACGATGACCATCCTGCAATTATGAATTCTTGAGCTTGAGCTTGTTGTAGGTGGAAAAGGTGGAATCAACCACTTCCTTAAAATCTTCCAGGAACTTACCGGGCGCTACAGGGGCGGTATATACGGTTTTACTATGCAGAACCAGAAACAGCTCTTTCGCAATTTTAAACACCTCGAGCTTTTCATTTTCCATTTTCACGATCCTCCGACTCAAAGTTAAGCAATGCGCTGACTTGATAAATTATAACAGGGGTGATGGAGAGAATGGAATTCTAACAGCTGCGATCTAAAAAGCGTTTATTAACGCAACACGCGGTAATTATTGCAAATTATTACTGCAGGCTGTAGAGGTTACTTTATAATGAAAATCGTTCCCCCAGGCGAACGATGCGATTTTTTTGTCTTTAATTCACTACTGTTTTAGAATATCCGGAGACATACTTTTATAGAGCGGAGCCGAGAGGCCGGCGGCTCGGGTTTGTAAATGCAAGCAACGTCACGAAGGGACTTATCCAAGAGAGGGAGGCGGAGATATGGAAATCAAAAATCTCGTTAAAAGGGCACGGGAATTCGCGGAGCCGTTTCGCATTACGAAGGGAAAGAATTTCCGGCTCAAGGACATCGATCCGGGCGATACGCTTCATTTACAGTCCGAGGACAAGCCGCGTGCGAAAGAAGTGCTTGCCAGCGGCGTGCAGCTGCTCGCCGAGCTGCAGGATATGCTCTACGCCCAGGACCGCTGGGCGGTGCTTATAATACTCCAGGCAATGGACGCCGCCGGGAAGGACGGCGCTATAAAACACATAATGTCGGGCGTCAATCCGCAGGGCTGCCAGGTTCATTCATTCAAGGCGCCGTCGCCGGAGGACCTCGACCACGATTATCTATGGCGGTGTATGAAGCTTCTGCCGAACCGCGGAAACATGGGCATCTTCAACCGCTCTTATTACGAAGAGACGCTCGTCGTGCGGGTCCACCAGGAATTTCTTGCGAACCAGAAGCTTCCTCCCGAGCTGATCACGAAGAATATCTGGAACGAGAGGTTTCAGGATATACGCAATGTCGAGAGTTACCTGACGCGGAACGGAATCATCGTGAGAAAGTTCTTCCTTCACGTTTCGAAGGAAGAGCAGGAGAGGCGATTCATGGAGCGGATAGAGAACCCCGACAAGAACTGGAAGTTTTCCTCAAGCGATATAAAGGAGCGCGCTTACTGGGACGATTACATGAAAGCCTACGAGGACATGATTCGAAACACCGCTACGAAAGAGGCCCCGTGGTATGTTGTTCCGGCGGATAACAAGTGGTTCACGCGCCTCGTGGTCGCCGCGGCCATCATAGACGCGCTGGCCTCTCTCGACCTCCATTATCCGAAAGTGGACAAGCAAAAACTCGAAGAGCTGGCCGAAGCCAGGAAGACGCTTTTAAACGAGAAGGGTTCAAAAAAGAAAGCTCCTGAAAAGAGAGGCGCATAATGTCTGATAATACCGGTGAAAAGGGTTTTTCCGTGGATATGGAAAGACAGGAAATGAAATCCATAGTTCTGGAGCACAGGGTGTTCTGGGGCACTCTGTCGATCGAGCTGCCCGACGAGGAGGGGCATCGTGTGAAAGTCGGTATGTCCGTCGCCCTTGTCGGGACGGATCCCGACACGAAAACGCCCGGCGACCAGGCGGGAAAATCAGCGACTTTCGACAGGCTTATGATACTGGCAAGGTGGCTTACGACGGACTGTCAGCCGGGAATTCGTTTCGACATAAGAAGGCACGATAACGTCGTCTTCTACCAACCGGACGACCTTAGAACGAAGAGAAATAATTACGTCGTCGTAATAAGGATCCTTCACAGCGAGCAGTTCAATTCACCGATGAACGAGGCGCAGTTGCAAACGCTTCAGGAAATACAAAAGAAGCTAAAGGACATCGGCTCGCCGCAGGAGCGCTGGAAAGAACCAAATACAACGCTCTAGCTTTTTGCCCTCATCGTTTATCATTCGGCTTATACATACCAGCCGCCGCTTGACAAAAAATCTCCGCGAGTATTGTATATGCAAGTGCTTTTATATCCATACGGCAAAAAAGCTTTGCATTCTTCCGCCGTATGTTTTATAAAGGTCAATAAGCCACACAATACCAAAGGAGGTATTTCAATGTCTACTATAGGCAAAGTACAGATTACTATCGTGTTCATCTGCCCGCCGGAGCATGTCGCCGAGGGTGAGAGAATATTCGCAAGCCACGCGAAATGGATGGAGGCGACCCACCACAAGTCGGGCGAGCTCGCTATGCTGCGCTACAATATTATTAAAGGGCCCGAGCTCGAAAATCCGTTCGACCCGGCGTCGAAGCCGACGGGCAACACCATGTTCGTCCTCGACGAGCTTTACGAGAACCAGGCAGGCCTCGACGATCACTGGAAGAGGGCGCCCGTGGAATGGAGCGACATAGGCGCGTTTGTGGGGTGGGGAGGGAAGTGCAAGGTGATCACCGCGCATAACGGGGTCGCTATTCAGGGGTTGTGGTAATAATCGAAGCACTGCTATAGTCCCGGCCCTCTGTAAATCCAAAGGGGACCGGGACATTTTCAATTTATAATCCGACCTTTTTTCTCATATCAGCCGTTATGGATTGGCGAGTCGTGAAGAAGTCTTTCCACGGATCTTCTTTTAACGAGGAAAGCCTCGCCCGCAGGTTGGAGACGTTGTATTTATTCGGCGCGAGGTCAGGAGAGAGCTCGTCCCACGTTATCGGTGTGGAGACGGGCGCTCCTTTGCGCGCGCGGGTGGAATAGGCGGCGACGGCGGTAGCGTCACGGTTGTTGCGAAGATAGTCGATGAATATCTTCCCCTTTCGTTTTGCCTTGCTCATCGTCGCGATATATTTTTCGGGCTCAAGCTTCACCATCTCGTCGGCGACGGCCTTCGAGAACGATTTTATCTCTTCCCAGCCCGAGCGGCGCTC
>JAGVLR010000049.1 GCA_020054175.1 Candidatus Dadabacteria bacterium | reverse complement strand
GGAGACAACCCCGACGGTAACAGGGAGGTATTCCTGTTCGACTCGAATACGGGCGTTACGACGCAGATAACCGATACGACGGGCGGGATTTTCTCCGGCGCGGTGATAAGCGGCGACGGAACCAGGATACTGTTCAGCTCGTCCTCGAATATCGGGGGAGAGAACCCGGACGGGAGCGAAGAGATTTACTTCGCCGACTGCAGGGCCCAGGCTCAGGACGGTAACGGCGGCAACGGAGGGTGCGCCCTTGCCGGCGACGCATCGCCGAAACAAGATGCCGTTAATGCGGGAATCCTGACGCTGATTTTAATCGCGGCAGTGTTCGGGATAATCAGAAAGAGAAAAGCGAGCTAAGCGGGCTTTTCGGAATATTTAGTTGCGAATATATTCCCCGCGGCGTACAGCCGCGGGGGAGTCGAACTCGTTTCTACTGGTTTACTATCACGTACTGCGGGTATACGAAGCTGCCCTTCGTCCAAATAGCCCAGAAGGGGTCTCCCTCAGGCTTGATTTTGTTGAGCGGATGGCCCTCGGGGGCGGAGAATGTGATCTTCGGGTTCTTTATGTCTACCGTCCCGCCGTTCCATGGTATCGGGTATTTGACTATCTGCTTTACGGTCTTGCCGTCTTTTTCGGTTTCCAGAAGGCCGAAGTAATTCAGATGACCGCCTCCAAAATTCCCAAGCTCGCTTCCGACGTCGGCCGTGGCTTCGATAAATTTCTGCCCGCCGACAGTCAGCACAGCTGTCAGCTTGCCGTCTTTTACGGTCGTGGTAGTCATACCTTCTTCGGCCGGAATTCCTATCAGCTTCGTATACTCACGCATGAAGGGCGAGCTGTTGAAGTAGTAGGCGAAATACCTTCCCGGTATCGTCGTGTCGGAGTTCATAATGTAGGAATCGTGTCCCTTGAGCTCGACAGTGAGATACGTCAGGGTATAAGCGCCGAAGCCCGAGGTCTGCGTAGCTTCGGGGACTGTGTACATGTTGATAACGACGTTGCCCGTGGTTTCGAGACCTTCGGGAAGAAGGGCCTTAAGGGCTTCGGGGTCGGCCTTGTATGCCGCCATGAACATCCAGGCGCCCGTCACAAGCTGCGGGGCCGGGAGGCTTGCGGCGTCCATAGCCCCCGCCGTCCTGCCGACCGGAACGAGCACGGCGGCGAGCAAAACCAGTAAAACGAAGAGCTTCGTTTTTGCCATTTTCCTCATCTTATTTCTCCTATGTAGCGGATATTACTACCTAACTAGGTCAATATTAATACGAACGGCTCGGATATTTCAAGGGATTTCTCGGTTACACAGGCAGGCTTGAGAGCCTTTTTATCTGTATTTCTCAATTGGGCTATTAGCGGGCGGACCAATAGAATCGGGTATCCGGCAGTTACAATGTTTTATGCGAATTGCCCGGAACAGGCGGAAGAAAAATAGCCTTGGTATTGACCACCCTCCAATCCTCCTTTATTCAATCGAAGAAAGGTCAATCGGCTACACAATATTCTTATCAAATTTTTGGAAAGATGTCAAGAATTATCTATGCGAGTTTTAAAAACTCACTTGGCGGGCGCCTTTTCGCATATGTAAATGAAAGCGGGGGGGATGTTACTCCATACTATGCTGCTTTTGACCACTTTATCGAATTTGCTTCTAAGAAGGCGCCGCAGCCTCCAGGCGGAGGGGAAGAGCAGGCCGAGCGAGTAGGCGTAGGTAAGAAACTTGCCGCCAGGGTTCAGTGTTTCATATACCGAATTCAGTATGAGCTCCTGGGTTTCGCTGTTAAAAGTCGACCACGGGAGACTGCTTACGATGCGGTCGCAGCCGCTTTCGCCGTTGACCTCGAGATAGAACCTGGCATTCTCGGCGGAGGACTGATAAACGGTTGCGTCGGGGCACCGACGCAGCGTCGCCTCGACGAATGTGGGGTTTATCTCCATCGCGAAGAATTTCGTATCCGGGCTTTTTTTCTTGAGGATTTTCTCGGTTATCACGCCCGTTCCGGAGCCGAGCTCGACGACCGTGGAGACGTTGCCGAGGTCTGCCATGTCGGTCATAAGCTCACAGAGCTTTTCGTTCGACGGCAGTATAGCGCCTGTTTTGGTAGGATGAAATATGAATTGTGTAAAGAACTTAAGGTTATATTCAAGCTCCGTTTCAATGCCCGTATTCGTCCGCTTCATATAGTTCTTCCCGGAGGTGGAGTAGAGTCCCAGACTTTATAAACTTTATTCAACGCTGGTTTCAATAAGCCATCTTTATACACCGGGCCAAATAAAATGTCAATTTCCGGGAAAACCGATTTTCCCCGGGACTCGTCGCTCTTTTCCTTTGACAAAACCCGGACGTATAATTACAATCCCACATGTTTCACGGAGAAATTATTACTGTTTTCGGTAAATTCAAGCTGCCACGACGGTGACCCTGATGCAGGACGACATAATAATCGACCTGGTAGACGTTTATAAGTCTTTCGGACCCAAGGAAGTTCACACCGGTCTTTCCCTTTCGATAAGACGAGGGGAGAACATCACAGTCCTCGGGGGCAGCGGCTCCGGGAAAAGCGTCCTCCTGAAAGAGATAACGGGGCTCCTGAAGCCGGAGTCCGGGCAGGTAATTATAGAGGGGGAGGACATAGTGCCCCTCGACGAGAACGACCTCGTCGACGTCCGGAAAAAGATGGGGATGCTCTTTCAGGGCGCCGCTCTGTTCGATTCCCTGACTGTCGAAGAGAATATCGCATATCCGCTCAGGGAAAACACGAAGCTCCCCGAAAACGAGATAAAGGAAGTAG
>JAGVLR010000269.1 GCA_020054175.1 Candidatus Dadabacteria bacterium | reverse complement strand
TTCGTCGAGGTCGAAACGCCGATACTCCATCCCGTGGCGGGCGGCGCGGCGGCGCGCCCGTTCAGGACGCATCACAACGCGCTCGACATGGATCTTTATTTAAGGATAGCCCCCGAGCTTTATCTTAAGAGGCTCGTCGTAGGCGGTATAGAGAGGGTGTACGAGATAGGGCGCACATTCAGAAACGAAGGCGTCTCAACGCAGCACAACCCCGAATTCACGATGATCGAGCTATACCAGGCCTATGCGACTTTCGAAGACCTTATGGATATGACCGAGGAGCTCATATGCTCCCTCGCCATGGAGCTGAAAGGCGCGCTCGTGTTCGAATACGGGGACGAGACAGTCGACATGTCGCGGCCGTGGAAGAGGATAAATATAACGGAAGCCCTCGAAGAGAAGCTCGGGAAGGATACTGTCGCCGATAACGCGAAGCTCTTTCAGAAGGCTGCCTCCATGGGGATAGACCACAAGGGCATAAGGGGGAAGGCCATCGTCGAGATGTTCGAGGCGCTCTACGAGCGTAATCTTATTAACCCGACGTTCGTCTACGGCTTTCCGCTGGACGTGTCTCCGCTTGCGCGGAGGAACGAAGCCGAGCCCGAGCTTACAGACAGGTTCGAGCTATACATAACCGGGAGGGAGATCGCAAACGCCTTTTCCGAGCTCAACGACCCCATAGACCAGAAGGAGAGGTTCGAGGGGCAGCTTGAGCTTAAATCGAAGGGCGAGGAAGAGGTGCACGAGATGGACGAGGATTACGTCACGGCACTAGAGCACGGCATGCCGCCCACCGCGGGCGAAGGCATAGGCATCGACAGGCTCGTGATGCTCTTTACAAATTCACCTTCCATAAGGGAAGTTATTTTCTTCCCGCACCTGAAACCCGAATGAGCTACGAATTCTTCATAGGCCTCCGATACCTTAGTTCCAGGCGTAAGCAGAAGTTTACGTCCATCATAGGAATCATATCCGTTCTGGGCGTGATCATAGGCGTCATGGCTCTTAACGTCGTCCTCTCGGTCATGGGAGGGTTCGAGGAGGAGCTCCGGGACAAGATACTCGGAGTCAGCTCCCATGTCGTCGTCCTCAGCTACGAAGGGCCGATGAAGGATTACGAAAAGATAGAAAAAGATGCGCTCGCGTTTCCGGGCGTCGCCGGGGCGAGCCCGTTCATATACGGCCAGGGGATGCTGGCCAGCGAGAGAAATGTTTCGGGCACGGTAGTCCGCGGCATAGATCCGAAGACAGCCGGGAGCGTTACGAACATCGAGCAGGCCGTGGGGCGAGGGATACTCGACTCCGAGGGAAAAAAAGACAGGATCCCCGATGAGCGGGCCGCCAGGATCGGAAAAGAGCTTCTGGGGAAGCTCGGCGTCGAGACCGCATCAGGGAAGCCGGCCGTTCTCATCGGAAAGGAGCTTGCGGCTAATCTCGGGGTCGTCGAGGGTGACGAAGTGAGCCTCGTTTCGCCGTTCGGAAAGATGGGCCCGTTCGGGGCGACGGCGAAGGTTAAGAAGTTCGAAGTCGTGGGGATATTCGATTACGGGATGATAGAGTACGACTCATCGATATCCTACGTCGGCCTCAAGGACGCGATGGACTTCTTCGACATGAACGGGCAGGCTTCGGGCGTCGAAGTTAAAGTGAACAACATTTACGCCGCGAGGACAATCGGAAACGAGCTTGCGGCGTCTCTCGGCTTTCCCTATTACGCCAGGAACTGGGAAGAGGTCAATAAGAGCCTCTTTAAGGCGCTCAGGCTGGAAAGGATAGCCATCGCCATTTTCCTCGGGCTGATAATTCTCGTCGCGGCGCTGGATATCGTGAGCGCGCTTACTATGGTGGTGATGGAAAAAGGGCGCGACATAGCGATATTGAGGGCGATGGGTGCGACAAGACAAGGCATACTCAAGATATTCGTAATAGACGGCATGATAATAGGTACGGTGGGCACCATACTGGGATCTCTCTCGGGATACGGGATTTGTTATATGCTCAAAACGAGCGAGACTATAAGAAAACTGATTCCGTTTGACAATAATGTCTATCCTATTTCGGAGTTTCCAGTTAAAATTGAACCGTTTTATTTTCTTACAGTAGCGATTTGCAGTTTACTGATATGTTTTATAGCGACACTTTATCCATCATTTCAAGCGTCTCGAAAAGATCCGATTGAGGCACTGAGGTATGAATAGGCAATGGACATTCGAGTACGAGGATTATGGAAGGTGTTTGAAACAAGGGGCGGCAAGGTAGAGGCTCTGAAGGGCATAGACATCGATATCCCGGGCGCCGAGACGCTCGCGGTGGTCGGCGTTTCAGGATCGGGAAAAAGCACTCTTCTGCACATACTCGGAACACTGGAGCGTCCTTCGGAGGGGCAAGTGCACTACGGCGAAACAAACGTCTTCCGGCAGAACGAGACGGAGCTTGCGGCATTCAGAAACAGGGAGATTGGCTTCGTATTCCAGTTCCATTATCTTCTCCCCGAATTCAGCGCCCTTGAGAACGTTATGATGCCGTGCCTGATAAACGGTATCGGCATGGAGCAGGCAAAGGATATGGCGCTTCAGGTTTTAAAGAGGGTGGGGCTCGATCACAGGCTGGAGCACAGGCCGGGTGAGCTTTCGGGAGGCGAGCAGCAGAGAGTCGCAATCGCGCGGGCCGTGGTGCTGAAGCCGAAGGTGATTCTCGCGGACGAGCCGACAGGCAATCTCGACCTCGATACCGGCGCCTCGATACTGGACTTGTTTCTCATGTTAAACGGCGAATACGGAATATCGTCAGTTATCGTTACGCATAATATGGATATTGCCAAGCGGCTTCAGAGGAGAATAAGGCTTTCCGATGGAAAAATCGTCGATGCGAATTAGTGCCTTAATAAGAGGGGCTGCTTTTACGGCAGTTTTATTTCTGTTCCTGATATGCATGTCGGCGGTGCCGGCATTTTCCCAGGACGCGCCCGCGGACGATGCATCGCCCGCGCCCGCGGCGCCCGATACCGGCGTTAGCGAAGCTGAAGGCGAGCCGGTCGCAGCCTCCGACAGGACGATCGTCGGAATAAAAATCGAGGGCAACAAGAGGATTGCGAGCGAGGCGATATCTATTAATCTGACCTCCAGGGTAGGCCAGCCGTTGTCGGCGGCAACCGTGAGAGAGGATATAAAGAAGATCTACAACATGGGGCCTTTCGAGGATGTCTCCGCGGAGACGGAAGATGTCCCGGGCGGCGTCGAGCTGATATTCGTCGTCAAAGAAAAACCCGTAGTCTCCGACCTCAGGATAGTCGGGAACGATGATGTAAAGAGCGACAAGATACTCGAAGTAATAACTGTAAAGGAAGGGAGAATAATCGACCTTGCGAGCGTCAAGAAGAGCCAGGAGGCAATAAGCGCCCTCTATGCCCAGAACAGCCTCGTCGGGACAGAGATCACTTACAGCATAGAGCCGGAGGCCGAGGGCACCGTAAGCGTCACTTTCGAAATCAGAGAGGGCAATAAGGCTTATATTAAGGAAGTGGTTTTCGTAGGAAACGAGAACCTCCCGACGAAAGTCGTCAAGAAGGGGCTCTATTCGAAGCCCAAGGGAATGTTCTCGTTAATTTCGAAGAAGGGCCTCTATAACCCGCAGGAAATAGAGGGCGACTCCGACAGGATAAGAACTACTTATATAGACAACGGCTACCTCGACGTTAAGGTCGGCAAGCCCGAAATCGTGTACAGCGACGACAAAAAGGGCTATATAATCACCTTCAAGATAGACGAGGGGCAGCAGTATAAAGTCGCCGCGCTCTCCTTCGCGGGCGACATCATAGCGCCCGAAGAGGAGCTCCAGGCAATTCTCCAGCTGAAGAGCGGCGAGATATTCAGAGGCAGCCTCCTCGCCGCGGACATCGCCGCGCTTACGACTTTTTACGGCGACAAAGGCTATGCCTTCGCCAACGTCGAGCCGGGGTTCAGGCTCGACAGGGAAAATCTTACGGTTGACGTGAGTTTTAATCTCGAAAAGGGGCCCGAGGTATACGTCAGGCAAATAGACATAATAGGGAATACCAGGACGAGGGATAAGGTAATAAGGCGCGAGATCCCGATACAGGAAGGGGAGCGCTTTAGCGCGACGAGGGTGCAGGCCATAAAGCCCAGGGTTACGAGGCTGGGCTTCTTCGAGGAAAATGTCGAGGTCGTCTCGGATAGGGTTCCCGGGAAGGAAGACGAGATAGATCTTAAGGTTAAGGTCGTCGAAAAGCCCACAGGTTTCTTCAGCGTCGCGGGCGGATTCAGCTCGATAGAAACCTTCATCTTCGCCGGGCAGATACAGGAGGCTAACCTCTTCGGCTACGGAAAGAGGATAACACTCAACGCGCAGATAGGCGGCGTGACCCAGCTTTTCTTCGTCAATTATCAGGATCCGCATCTCTTCGACACAGACTGGACGATGGATATACTCGTCTTCAGGACGGACCGCCGGTTCAGGGACTTCGATAGACAATCCTGGGGCGGCAGCCTTTCCTTCGGAAGGCTCCTCTGGAGAAATCTGTCGGGGACGCTCACATACAGAATAGAAAACGTAAGGATAGGCGACGTTGACAGCGACGCCAGGCTTATCATCACTAATTCCGACAGAACCATCAGCAGCGTCGGCGCGGGTCTGATATGGGATTCGAGGAATAATTTCCTCGATCCGAGCGCTGGAAATTTGACCCGTACTGATGTAGAGTATGCCGGTGGCCCGTTCGGTGGAGATACTGATTTCATAAAATACGGTATTTCGTCGAGGCAGTGGTTTCCGCTGTGGTGGAATACTGTATTTACGATCAGGGGACAGTACGGGATAATCGATTTCAGCAATAACGGAAACGACCTAGTCGTCGGCGAGAGATACTTCCTCGGCGGCCCGAATTCGCTCAGGGGTTTCGGCTTCAGAAGGGTGGGGCCGAGGGTTCCTACGGCGGACGGAGATTTCGTTATAATCGGCGGCGTGCAGGAGCTCCTGTTCTCGGCCGATTATGTGTTCCCGATTATGCCTTCCGTAGGGCTCCGGGGTTCATTATTCTTTGACATGGGTAATGCATTCAATGACGGTCAGACACCTACGTTGAATCCTATGGATCTCAAAAAGGACGTCGGCTTCGGCATAAGGTGGGTTTCGCCGCTCGGTCCTCTAAGACTCGAAATCGGGTTTCCGCTCGGCGACAGGCTCCCCGGAGAAGACGCCTACGAGATACAGTTTACCGTTGGAACGTTATTTTAAACTCAAGGAGGTTTCAGCATGAAAGTATTTTTTCTCATCCTCGGCATGGTGTTGATGACACCTGTTCTATCCTATGCCCAGGGCGCCAAAATCGGGGTTATAGATTTACAGTTGGTTATTGCGAATTCCAAGGCCGGCAAGGCTGCAAAGACCGCCTTCGAAGCTGAATTCAAGCAGAAGCAGCAGATTATCGAAAGCAAAAGCGCCCAGCTCGAAAGCCTTAAAAACGAGTTTATACAGAACGGGCCGGTTATGAACGAAACTACGAGGAAGCAGAAGGCAACCCAGATCGAGAACCTCGATAAGGAGCTCCAGAGGTCGCGTGCGGACTTCAGGGACGAGCTTCAGAGGAGGGATTTCGAGCTTCTGGAGAAAATCCTGAGAGACCTCGACGGAATTCTTCAGTCCATCGGTCAGTCGGAAGGCTATACGATGATAATCGAAAAGACCGAGGGCGGGGTAATATTCTCGAATCCGTCCATAGACATAACCCAGAAGGTCATACAGGCGTACGACGCCAAGAACTGACGTCCTGGATGAATTCTTAATAATATAAGGGAGTAAAAGGTCATTCTGATCGATAGAGAAGGTATCAAGGGGTTAATCCCTCACAGGGACCCGTTTCTTTTCGTAGACCGGGTCATCGAGCTCGAGTCGGGCACGAGAATAGTGGCGACCAAGATTTTCGGCCCGGAAGAGGATTTTTTCAGGGGGCACTTCCCTGGAAATCCGATAGTTCCGGGCGTGATTATAATCGAGGCCATGGCCCAGACGGGCGGAGTCCTCGTTTATTCGTCCTTCACGGAAGAGATAAAAGCGGCCGGTCAGTCGGGCGCCTACCTCGCCGGGCTCGAGAAAGTGAAGTTCAGGAAGGTGGTTTATCCGAACGACGAGCTTAAGATGGACGTCCGAATCGCGAAGAGGCGTTCCAAGCTGATAAAGTTCGAATGCGAGGCGTGGGTGGGCGACTCAAAGGTCACGGAGGCCGAAATTACGGTGTCCCTTTATTAATTGGCATTTAATTGGTTTTCGAATCTTGACAATATGCTTCTAATTGTGTTACAATAGCTGGTTTATACACGGGCGAATTCTATCTGTCTTTCGTTATATAAATGGAGAAACAGTAAAGTCAGGGAATTCCATACGGCTGGCGTAGCTCAGTGGTAGAGCAGCTGATTTGTAATCAGCAGGCCGGGGGTTCAAATCCCTTCGCCAGCTCCACAGGAAAAATGTCGCAAACAGAAAACGTTTTAATGATTTATAACGGAGGGGAGGTGGCTGAGCGGTCAAAAGCAGCAGACTGTAAATCTGCCGGTGCAAGCCTACGTAGGTTCGAATCCTGCCCTCCCCATGGCAATAATATGGAAATTTTAGAGTTTTCGTTTTTTAACATCACGAATCAGATAGTCAGTGACTACAATGCATTCCAGGCGGGAGTAGCTCAGTTGGCTAGAGCATCAGCCTTCCAAGCTGAGGGTCGCGGGTTCGAATCCCGTCTCCCGCTCATCGGATTCTTGGCCCACGTAGCTCAGCCGGCAGAGCACATCCTCGGTAAGGATGAGGTCAGCGGTTCAAGTCCGCTCGTGGGCTCCACTCGCTGTCTGAAGAGTGTAGTTTTTCCAACTACGTAAGGAGGTAGTATCGATGTCGAAGGAGAAATTTGCGCGGAAGAAGCCGCACTTGAACATAGGGACGGT
>JAGVLR010000050.1 GCA_020054175.1 Candidatus Dadabacteria bacterium | reverse complement strand
TGCCTTCGGGCCGGAAATTCTGGCAGAGCTCGAAAAGAGAGGGCTTTCGGAGGAGAAGGTTCGCGCGCAGCTCGATATGCTGCGAAAGGGTGTGCCTTTCGCCGACCTCGTGAGGCCGTGCACACTAGGGGACGGGATAACGTCGATCGAGGGGAAGGCCGAGGATCTCGCGGCGTATTATGCCGAGGCCTCTGCCGGCCTCGAAGTCGTGAAATTCGTCCCTGCGTCCGGCGCGGCGACGAGGATGTTCAGGGAGCTTGCGGCTGCTGTTGCGAAGTGTACGCCTGCGGATAGAAAGGACTTCGAAAAGGCGGCGGCCGTCGGCGACGGCGACGCCGCATCGGCGATGGAATTCGTCGATAAGGTGAAAAAGTTCGCGTTTTACGACGAGCTTGCCGCCGCGCTCAAAAAGGACGGGCTCGACCCGGACGGGCTTCTCGAAGCCGGCGGATACGGGCCGTTTATCGTTTACACGCTCGACAGGAGGGGGCTTAACTACTCGAACCTGCCGAAGGGGATTATAAAGTTTCACTCTTATCCCGACCGTTCTAGAACTGCTTTCGAGGAGCACCTCGTCGAGGCCGTTCTTTACGCACGCGGGGGAGACGGCAAAGCGCGTGTTCACTTCACGCTTTCGCCCGAGCACGTGGAGCTTGTCGGCGCATATATCGCCGGTGTGAAGGAGCTCTACGAGAGCGGGGTTGCCGAGATCGAAACGGGCTACTCCGTACAGAGCCCGTCGACGGATACGATAGCGGCGGCGACGGACGGCGGGCCGTTTCTAGACGACGCGGGAAAGCCGGTATTCAGGCCGGGCGGGCACGGGGCGCTGATAGGCAACCTCGGGGCGCTTGGCGCGGACGTCGCGTTCGTGAAGAACGTCGACAACGTCGTCCCCGACAGGCTTAAACCCCGTACCGTCCTCTACAAGCGCGCGCTCGGGGGATATCTTCTCAAATTAAGGGAAATTCTTTTCTCGACTATCGAAGCGGCGGGGCAGGGCGGAAATGGGAAGGTTATAGAGGACGGGCTCAGGCGGCTTTCGGAGATGGGGCTTCACATAGACGTCCCCGGGGGGGCGGGTTCGAAGCGTATTCTCGAAGCCCTCCGGAAGCCGATACGCGTCGCGGGCGTCGTGAGGAATACGGGCGAGCCGGGCGGAGGGCCGTTTATCGTCAGGGGGGCGGATGGGAAGCTCTCGCCGCAGATCGTGGAATCGGCGCAGGTGAATATGAAGTCGGATGAACAAAAGACGGTGTGGGAATCGTCGACCCATTTCAATCCCGTGGATATCGTGTGCGCGCTTACGGACGAGCGGGGAAAACCGTACGACCTTTCGCGCTTCGTCGATCACGAGGCGGGGTTCGTATCCGTCAAGTCGAGCGGCGGAAGGGAGCTTAAGGCGCTCGAGCTTCCCGGTCTCTGGAACGGGGGGATGGCCTTCTGGCATACGGTTTTCGTGGAGGCGCCCGGGGAGACGTTCAACCCCGTGAAGACCGTATTCGACCTCCTTCGGCCCGAGCATCAGCCGGGTTAGGCCTGCAAATCAGGGCGGTCTATGCACGAAAACGTTATGGGTATATTATTAGGGGCATCACCGGCCGGAGAGCTTTCCGGGCGGAGGTGCCGAATGTCCGCAAAGCGCTACGAGAAGGAAATCGTTTACGTAGACCCCGACTATTTCGACCTGGTGCCGGGATTTCTCCAGAGCCGGCGAAACGAGATAGGCAGGATAAAGGAATGCCTTCAGAGCGGGGATTTCAAGGAGGTCCACAGGCTCGGCCACGGCATGAAGGGCGCCGGCGCGGGATACGGCTTCAACGAGATAAGCTCCATCGGGAAGCGGATAGAGAGCGCGGCGAAGGAAGAGGACGCAGCCGCCGTCGCGGACGCTCTCATCAGCCTCGACGATTATCTCGCCGTGGTGGAGGTCCTTCCCGGGGCTCCCGAGTAACACCCGTAAAAATCCTCTTTCTATTCACTGAAATATAGTTATTGGTTAAAATTCCCGTATGCCGAATCCGGATAAATCTTCGTCATTGGAAATACACGTTACCATGCCCGAGGCCCTTTCGGGCGTCGCGGAGCTTTATACCGAAGCGCTCCGTGTGTTGGACGAGATGTACGAGGCGCAGCTCTCGGGTCACATGACGCTCAGCCTCGAAAAGAGCAAGTGGCAGGAAATAGTGGGCGGCCTCGTGCAGGGGGAGGCCTGGCTCCTCGACGACGGCGCGAAGGGGACGTACCGCTCAGGCGTGCAGGATCTCACAAAGGGAATCTACGACCTTTATCCGCTCTGCGCCCGCGACGGACGGGACGAGCTGGAGCTCATCCTCGGCAGGGTGTTTACGCCCGGCGGGGAGGAGGATGGCCGTTATTCGGGGCTGGCCGGCCTGGCGAACTGGTCGTACTGGCCGATGATAGCGGAGTACGACAAACATGCGCGGGGGTTAGCCGAAGAGCTGCTGAAGTCGTGCGGCTATAAAGTGTTCACCCTGCCGGAGTCTTTCCCCGCCATGAGGTGCCTCGACGTGTTCAGGCTGTCGGGCGCGCTTAACGTCACGCACAAGCCGATATGCGTTTTCTTCTCCGGCGGAAGCAAGGAGAATGTGTCGTCGCTTTCGCACATGACTGTGTTCATAAATCTCTACACGGCGAGGTGGAAGGCGATGACGGAGAAGCTCGCCGTGAAGTATATAACAGGCGCTGCGGCGCTAGAGGCGCTGACGGACGACGAAGCCGCGCGGCTCCTTCTCCTTTGGCTCCGGGGCCACGACATAGGCCATTTCATCGGGGCCGACAGGCTTTCGATGTCGATGTCGGAGCAGGATAAGGACTACATGATTCTCCACGAGTTAAAGTCCGACATGATTTCCCTTTACAACCTGAAGCGGCTTTCGGGCGTGCTTTTCCCCGAGGAGAATCTGAAGACTGTCTACCTGGCGGCTGTCGCCGAGATGCTGAGGTATATACGGCGGGGGGGATGCGTCCGGCACTCGGATACGGGCTCGGCATATCTCGCCTACAGACACATGAGCGACATGGGGGCGATCAAACTGGAACCGTGGGAGGGGAAGTTCCTCGTAGACGTGGAGAGGTTCAGCCAGGTGGTCGAGGAGTTTACGGTGTCGCTGGTTAAGCTGTTCGCCGAGGGAAATTCGACGAAGGCGAGAGGATTCGTAAACAGCTGGGGATGGCTGGGCGTAGAAGCGGACGACGGCCTTCCGCGCGGGTGCCCCGAAGAGCTAAGGCGTATGATAGCCGACAACGAGATTCCGCATTACCTGGACTACGAGTACAAAGTGACAATCGGATAGGCCGCCGGCCAGCCCGGACTATAAAGTATATACAATTTATATTTAATATATCTTCTTGCCGAAGCGTCCTTCGGCGATTCCTTTCAATTCTTTTTCCGATTCCGGGTTGTGAGAGAAGAGCCGCCGCGATTCCGCCGCCGC
Source organism: Candidatus Dadabacteria bacterium (assembly GCA_020054175.1). Taxonomy (GTDB): domain Bacteria; phylum Desulfobacterota_D; class UBA1144; order Nemesobacterales; family UBA2774; genus JADLGH01. The sequence goes on along the minus strand of JAGVLR010000050.1, from coordinate 2,724 downwards.
GATTTTAATGAGCCGCCGGGTGAATTTCTTTTCGGGGTTTTCTTCCGCGAACCGAAGAGCGTGTGACGTGTCTGGATTCGCTTTCAGCAGCGCTGCCGCGAGGGAGTACGGTCCCTCGGGTATGGAGACTCCCGAAGCTGTAAGGAGCGAGAGGAGCCGGAGCGATTCGGCGAACGCGCTCTCGTAAAGGAAAAGGAGGCGGAGCTTCTCTTCGCGCTCCGTGTTTTTAACGCGGGCGCCGGATCTCAGGGCGTCTATTTCGGAGAGGCGCTCCGAGAGGTGCGCCGTCCATAGACTGTATGCAGAATCGGCCGTGCTGCCGGGGTGTCCCGCAGCGAGCGCTTCGGTGAGCGCGCGGAGAAGCGCACCGGTTTCGCGGAGCCGGGCTCTGTCGCTTGCGAGCCGTACACCGCCGGAAAGCTGCGCGAATTCACGGAGCGCCTGCCTGATCCGATACTCGGCGCGAATTTCGTGAAGCTCGTCGGGCTTGTCGCGCTCGAGCCCGGCAAGGAGCTCTTCGATGAAGGATTCCCTTTCTTCGTCCGTCCGGAGCGCTTCCTCGCCGGATACCCGGCCGACGCCCTTGCCGATTTGCTCGGTTACGAACGGGTCCGCCGAAAGATACGAGAGAAAGAGCGCGACGCCGGCATTGTCTCCATCGCCGAGCCGTGAAAAGAGGTCCACAATTTTATCCCGAACTTCGCCGCTACCTATATTTTTTGAAAGATAGAGCGCTGCGAAGTAGTGATAGGCGTAGCCGCTCGCGAATTCATATGCGCCGCCGGTTTCACGGAGCGTCTTCGATTTTACGAAAGCGCGGATTACATCTTCGGGGTCGGCTTCCGGAGCGTGCCGCCGTACCAGCCCGGATATCTCCGGCTTGTCCGCCGCGCGCCCGCCTGCGAGCCTCGAATACGCGAGCTCCGACAGGACGGCGAGGTAGAGGTCGAACTCGGCCGCCGCCGTGCTTCCCTCCCTGAGCGGCTTCGTTACGGCGTATTCGTAATAGTGTCCATAAGAGCTGCCGGCCTGCCCGGCGCTTCCCGTCGGAACCGAGCTTTCGAGTATCGTGAGGACGAATACAGGATAGGACGGGACGATATTCTTTCCGAGGACGGCGTCGACCATTCCGCGCGCCTTTTCCGCGAGCGAGGCTGCTTCGCCGGGGTCGGAAGTTCGAAGGAGCACCCATTTGCGAATCAGCTCGTCCCTGAGCGCGCGCCCCATCTCGGCTATGGAAAATGAATTCGCGAAAGCGGGGCAGGGGTACGAAGCGGTGAGTATTACGAGCGCGAATTCCCCGCGTAAAGACCGGGCTAAAGCTTCTGGGTTGAGCTCGCCGGACTGGGCGAGGTCGAAATTGTCGAAAAGCAGCGCGCGCTTTTTCGATCCGGGGCCGTTCACGATCGCCGAGCTTTCGGCTGTGTACTGCGCCTCGGCCGCAGTGCGTGCGGCTTCGGGTACGTCGCCGGGATTCGATACGGGGGCTTCCCTGCCGTCGAGATAGACGGGGAAGTATCCGGCGTCGAGGAGCTTTACGGCCAGCGATTTCAGGAGCGACGTTTTGCCGGAGTCTTCCGGCCCCGTGATCAGCACTGCCCCTACCTGATGCGCCGGGTCTGCGAGGTTTGACGAGCTTACCGTTCCCGCGCCCTGTCCGAAGGGGACGAGATCCGGGTAGACGAAGATCTCGGGGAGGGTCGCGGCGCCCCAGCCCGGGCGCTCGATCCTGATTCCGGGGTCGTTGAGGAAACTGATGAACGCGGCGCTGAACTCGGCTTTCGATGATGGCACTAGTATATTCCTCGGAACTCTTTTCCGGCGTCGTGCAGAGCGCCGGTGAGACGGAGTTCTATTATACAGGCGGGGCGAGGAGGTGCGCAAGCACGCAGTGCGTGCGGACAGGCGGCGTGGCAAGTCCGGATTTTATAACGAATGGCGCGCGTCCCGGAAGTCGAACCTCGTTCATTGCTGCGTAGAAATCATAAGACGTTCATGCCCTGCTATTTTCAACCGTCAAAAGCGGGTATATAATGAGGGGTGAAGACACGTCGCGCGGGGCGTGCGTGTGAAATGTGTGCGGGCCCAAGGGGCTCGCCGGAGGGTGCCGATGAAGACCATTCTATTTGCAGCGCTTATACTGACGGCAGCGTCCGCGACGGCGGGTGCGTGGGACAGCGTGAGGAATCTCATATTCATCGAGCCGGCAGGGGTCGAGGACGGCATAGAGGATTACGACTCGGTTAAATACATCACCGGGAAGAGCCAGAGGCATTACAGACAGGTCTGGACGCTCCCCTACAACGAGGACATGTACGTCGGCCAGTGCCTTAACGCTCTCAAGGACCAGACGGCGCTCATCGGCGGGAACTCCGTCCTCAACGCGAGCTGGACGCTCAAACGCGAATATCCCGAGAACTGGTACACGGTCGTGTGCCAGGGGCTTGCCGCCTGGAAGTACTGAGGCGGGGGCTTTACGTAAGATCAATTCACTGAAAGCAGCTTGTCCGGGGCTGTAAAATCGGCATTTCGGGCGGCGCTTCGCATCGTTCAAATCAGACTTCCGAATGTATACGAAAGTATATATAATATCCCTTTGGCCGGAGATTTCTCCGCGCTGAAACGGGGGGGCAGCCAGGTTACCTTTAAACCGAGAGGGGGTTACCCGTCCAGCCGCGTTCAGCCGGCATTCAAGGAGGGCAGACTTTGGATAACGGGGATTCG
>JAGVLR010000052.1 GCA_020054175.1 Candidatus Dadabacteria bacterium | reverse complement strand
TATTCGATACTTTCGCTTGGATGGAAGGGCAGCAACTGGGAATGGCTCCACTACACGAGGGCCTATCTCTTCTTCGCAGCCTTCGCGACGCCGCTCGTTCTTTCGGTTCACAGCGTCGTTTCCTGGGACTTCGCGATGGCCAACCTCCCCGGGTGGCATACGACGATCTTCGCGCCTTACTTCGTCGCGGGTGCAATTTTCTCCGGTCTCGGGATGGTTATAACGCTTACGGTTCCGATACGAAAGATATTCTCGCTCGAAGATTACATTACGCTCGACAACTACGACGGCATGGCGAAGATGATCATCGTCACTTCGCTCATAGTCGGTTATGCGTACGGAGTCGAGTTCTTAATGGCCTGGTACAGCAGCAACCCTGCTGAATGGGGGCAGTTCTACTACAGGGCGACAGGCGAGTACGCGCTCTTCTACTGGATAATGGTCGTCTGCAACGTGGTCATTCCGCTACCGCTCTGGTTCAAGAGTGTAAGAAGGAACATCAAAGCACTGTTTATCATTTCCATATTCATAAACATCGGAATGTGGTTCGAAAGGTTCAATATTATCGTCATATTGCTTTCAAGAGGATTCGACCCGGCATCGTGGGGTATATATAAAGTGTCTTGGGTCGAAATGGGCATCACGCTCGGGAGCTTTGCATGGTTCTTCATGTTCTTCCTTATATTCATCAAGACCCTCCCGGCAATATCCATCGCTGAGATGAAAGAGATTCTGCCTGTGCCGAAGAAGGAGGCTAAGGGTCATGAATAACCAGGGCGTTCTGGGGATTTTTTCATACGTCGACCTCACGGTCAACGCTGTAAAGAAGCTTAAAGAAGAGGGATTCAAGACCGTAAGGGTTTTCTCTCCCTTGCCTAACCACGAGATAGAAGAGGTTATGGACGAGCCAGAAAGCATCGTGCGCTTCTTCACCCTCTTCGGCGCCATGCTCGGCGCGAGCTGCGGCGTAGGGTTTACAGTGCTGACTTCAATGGACTGGCCTATTCCAGTCAGCGCAAAGCCCATTGTGTCGATACCGCCCTTCATCGTCATCATATTCGAGCTCACGATCATGATGGGATCGCTCGCGACTCTTCTGGGGCTTTTAATAAATTCCCGGCTGAGGAAAAACGCACCGGTCAATATGTACGACCCGCGGTTCTCTGAGGATAAGTTCGGTATCATGGTCGCGTGCGACAAGGGCAATGTTGAAAAGGTACAGGATATTCTGAATTCCCACGGCGCAGAAGAAATCAAGGTCGACGGTATTTAAAGCTGTGTGTCTCTCAGGAGGTAATGGGAGTGTTATTTAAAAATATGAAATATTATCTGCTGTTTATAATCCTCTCGGGTGTGCTGGGCGCATCGCGTGCCGAGGCCTTTCCATGGAATTTCGATATGTGGATACAGCCCTCGATACAGCCATACGAGCAGCCCATGTTTTACCCGCAATGGTCGGTAACGACAACCGGTCTCAGGATAGCTCCAACGCCGAGGGAAGACGTCGAGGCCCTGACACAGAGCCCCGTACCCGCGAGCGAAGAGTCGCTCAAGAACGGAGAGCACTTGTACAACACTTACTGTTTCGTCTGCCATGGAATGGAAGGGAAGGGTGACGGCCCGGTAATAAAGAGAGGGTTTTACCCGATGAACCTTGTTTCGGCGCCGGTAATCGCCAGGACGGATGGATACATTTACGCCTACATCAGATACGGCGGAAAGGTCATGATGCCGAGCTACCGTGAGAGCATAACGTCCGAGGGTGCCTGGGACGTGGTCAACTACGTAAGGAAGCTTCAGGGCAATCCTACCCCTCAGGCGCAGCCGCCGGCAGCACCTGAAGAGGCGGCTCATCAAGAAGCGGCGCCGGCGGAAGCGACACCGGAACCGGCCGCACCCGAAGAGACTGCGCCCGAAGAGACGAACACTGAACAGGAGAGCGCTCAGTAATCATGGATCAGCAAATCAGAGAAGAGATACTTCAAAAGAGAACGCGCATACCCGTTTTGGGAATATACATTTTCCTCGCCCTGGCCGTAGTAGGGTTCGGTACGTTCGTAATCACCATACTGAGCGATAATCCCGGCAACATCTGGGAGATATTTCTCATCAACTTCCTTTTCTGGACGGGCATAGCGCAGGCGGGAGTTGTTTTTTCCTGTATCATGCGTATAACGAATGCAAGGTGGGCCAGGCCTCTCCTCCGTACGAGCGAGGCGCTGGGTTCGTTCCTCCCCATAGCGGTCGTTCTGCTTCTGGTGGTTTTCGCGGGCAGGGATTATCTTCTCCCGTATGCACATCACCACTATCATTATCCGAAAGATATATGGCTCAACATGGAGTTTGTCTTCGGTCGTAACTTCATCGGATTTCTTATACTTCTGGCTGTAAGCAGTCTTTATGTCTATTATTCGCTGAGGCAGGACCTTGGCGGCTTCAATGGCAAGCTCACCGGGCTTGCCGGATGGGTTGCCTCGGGCTGGAAGGGAGAGGACGAGAGAAAGGCGATATGGCTCAAGCTCGGCAAGTTCGCGCCGGCTGTAATTATTCTCTACGCGACGGTGTTCAGCTTCTTCGCGTGGGATTTCATGATGTCTCTCGACCACCACTGGTTCAGCACGCTCTTCGGGCCGTTTTATTTCATGGGCAGTTTCCTCTCCGCGATAGGAATGACGATAATCCTTTCGATAGTGCTCAGACGGAGAATCGGGCTTGAAGACTACCTCGACGATCTTAAGTATCACGACATGGCCAAGATGTTCCAAGGATTTTCCCTCTTCTGGGTCTACTTCTTCTTCTCGCAGTTCCTGCCGATATGGTACGCGAACATGCCGGAAGAAACGGTCTTCGTTATGAAGAGGCTGAAAGAGGAGCCCTTCAGGACAATGGCCTGGTCGGTGCTTGCATGCTGCTTCATCTTCCCGTTTGTCTCGCTCATTCCGAGGACAAACAAAATTACGAAACCCATACTGACTTTCATAGTAGGCGTATCCCTCACGGGATTCTGGATTGAAAAATACGTTATCATAGTGCCGTCGCTTTCAGACGCCATAAACATAGGCTTTACGCAGATACTCGTATCGCTCGGATTCCTCGGCGCATTTATCGCTACGTTCCTCATATTCATGAGGGCGTTCCCCTCCATACCGGTTGGGGACCCATTCTTCGGCGGTAAATCGTCCGGACACGGAGGACACTGATGGACTTAGATAAACTGGACGCAAGAAAGCTCGATATGATAGCCACAATGGTGGTTATGTCGCTCTGCACCGGTGTGGCGGGATTTATCGCGCTGATCGCCACTGTTGCGCTTTTCGGTCCGCATATCGCCCCTCTGATGAACAAGCTCCCCTGGTAAGGAGTTCCTTCTTTTATGCCTCGGCAGACAATGCCCTGGTGAGAGTGGGAATCTCACCTCCGAAACATACTGCCTCCGCCATCCCATTGGCCCTGATTTGACATGAGGAGGCATCCGAGGCAAAAATTGTATGACTCAAATCATATAATTACAGGAGGCTCTCATGGTTAAAGGCAAAACCGTAAAGACTTCAACGAAGAAAACAGCGGCCGCCACAAAGCCCGCGAAGAAGTCCAGTCTTAAATTCGAAAACATTCTCTATTCCAAGAAAGACAAGGTCGCATACGTCACTATAAACCGTCCCGAGGTGCGTAACGCACTCAACTCCGAGGTGAGGGAAGAGCTCGCCATAGCCATAGAAGACGCATGGCTCGACGACGGGATAGGAGTGATAGTCCTTACCGGAGCGGGCGGAAAGGCCTTCTCGGCCGGCGGCGACCTCTCCTGGATAGTAGATCCCGAGAAAAAGGTCGACGCGAAGTACATGCTCGTCCATTACAGGCTCGCGACGGCGATGCGCTGCTGCGGAAAGCCGATCATAGCGCGCGTTGACGGGTTCTGCGTCGGCGGCGGTAACGAGCTCAACATGCTCTGCGACCTCACGATAGCGTCCGATACATCCATATTCGCCCAGGCCGGGCCCATGGTCGGAAGCGCCCCGATATGGTACGGCCTCCAGCAGCTCCAGCATTCGGTAGGCGACAAGAAGGCACGTGAGATAGTCTATCTCTGTAACCGCTATACCGCTCAGGAAGCGATGAACATGGGCTGGGTTAATAAGGTCGTCCCTCAGGACAGGCTCGACGAAGAAGTAGACGCCTGGTGCAGGAACCTTCTCGAGAAGAGCAGGCAGTCGCTCAGGATAGCCAAGCTCCAGATTAACTTCGTATCCGACATGGCGCACCCGCAAATTACACACGGACTCGAGCTCGCGCGCTTCTTTCTTAAGGCGCCCGAGATGGTAGAAGGAGCGACTGCGTTCCTCGAAAAGAGAAAACCCGATTTCTGGGGAGTCGAATAAGACCTGAAGGAGAGTAAATGCC
>JAGVLR010000053.1 GCA_020054175.1 Candidatus Dadabacteria bacterium | reverse complement strand
GACTAGGCCGAGTATCCCTATCACAATCAGGTATATCGCTATCACGTAATTGAGCACCCTGGGGAATATGAGAATAAGAATTCCCGCTATAAGCGATACGACCGGTGTCAGTTCGAGATTCAGTTGCATGGCGGCCTCCCCCCGTTGTAATCTGTGATCAGTTCGTTGTAGTCTGATCAGCTCGTTGTAGTCTGCAATCAGCGGTTCGCGGAAGAATCCACTACGAGATTATTTTTCACGGATACAACCCCGTTAACTTCTTCGGCTATGGTTTCCGCCTTCCGGGATTCGGCTTCGGTGGTTACTACTCCGTTAAGCTCGACGACCCCTTTATCGGTATCGACGTCTATATCGAAACCGCTGACGCCCGAATCGGCCAGGAGCTTCGTTTTAACCGTCGACGTTATTACGGCGTCGTCTATCACCTCGCCGGTCGTCTTGTCGCCGTCGCAGGCATATGCCGCGAACAGCATGAAAATTCCCATCACGGCAATCAGACTTTTCTTAAACATGTTTATGCCTCCTTAAATCGTGTTCAGATTCCGCGCAAAGTCGTTCCATCCCTCAGGGAGTCACGTGCTTGCCTGAAAGCCCCTTGTATGTCATCGGGTCTGTTATGAATTCCATTCTGTGTTTCTCGCTGCAGAAGTAATATTTCTCGTCAGACTGTTCCTCGCGGTATTCCTGCCTGACTGCCACCTCTTCCGAGACCTTCTCCCCGCAAACAGAACACTTGATAGCCCCGGAAGCGTGTCTGCCCCTTTCCGGGCGGTTTATCTTTGCCGCGTATTTTTCTGGATCTCCCAGGAATTCCATTCTGCATTTTTCACAGCAGAAATGATATTCACCGCCTTCGTAGGATTGCCTCACGACATCTTCTATCTCGCGCCCGCATACTGCGCATGGTGATTTATATCTGGTCATGATTAATACCTCCGTGTAACCGGATTTTACTTCTGACGGTATAGTGGGCAATATCCGTACCACGAAAAGAAAAAACAAAATAATGATTTTGTCAGAGTGATTTACAAGGCAATTTGCGGTGCCGGATATTTTCCGGATCGTAATATTGTCTGTAAGCTGACAACATGATTTGTTGAATATTCAACAGAAATTTGCGGCGAATGTCTTGTTCGGCACGAAAAGAAAAAGCTGTTGTATAAGGCTTTAATGCATGACATCATCTTCATCATCTGAAAGGAGGATGCCAACGGAATGCAGATCGCGGTTCTCTTCATGGCGTGTGTTTTCATAGTGGCCACTTTGCTACCGATGCTCAAACACGAAGCCTGGTGGATAAGGATATTCGACTTCCCGCGAACGCAGATCGCAGCCGGGGGAGTAGTGATTATCGCTTTCTACTCTCTCCTCTATCAGGAGCGCGGGCTCGTAGACAACTTAATCCTGCTGGTGCTCGCTGCTTGCGTCGCGTATCAGGTATCGCGGATGTTCCCGTACACGCGCTTTGCGAGAAAGCAGGTGCTAGGCTCCCGTGAAAACGACCCCGACAGAAAAATCAGCGTTCTGGTATCGAACATCTACAGAAAGAACAGGGACTATGGAAGGTTCCTGAAACTGGTCAGAGAGAAAAACCCGGACGTTATCTGCATCCTCGAGCCCGACGATTGGTGGGACACGATGCTTTCGCCCCTCGAAAAGGAATACCCCTATTCGGCCAAGCATCACTGTAACGACGGCTACGGGATGTTTTTCTATACGAGATTAAAGCCGAGAGGAATCACCGTCGATTATCTGGTCGAGGATTATGTCCCGTCCGTGTTCGCTGTGCTGGAGCTGAGGTCGGGAGAACCTGTGGAATTCTACTGCCTGCATCCGAACCCGCCGAATCCGAAATACTCGACAGACACCACCGAAAGAGACGCAGAGCTGCTTATAGTTGGGAAACGCGTCAAGGAATCTAAAAAGCCCGCCCTCGCAGCGGGCGATCTTAACGACGTCGCGTGGTCTTATACGACCCTTCTCTTCCAGAAAATAAGCGGCATGCTCGACCCCAGGATCGGGAGAGGATTCTTCAATACCTTTCATGTAGAGTGGCCTTTCCTCCGCTTCCCTCTGGATCACATATTCGTCACGGAATCCTTCAGATACGTCAGGCTCGAAACGCTTCCAGACATAGGCTCGGATCACTTCCCGATATTCGCCGAGCTAAGCTACGAGCCCGACGGGAAAGTGGAGCAGGCGGACAATAAATACGAGGCCGACGCCGAAGACAAGAAAGTAGCGGAGGAAAAAATAGAGGAAGCCAGGGCGTAGGAGCTATCGAGCCCGGGCGGATTTAATTCTTTTGGTTATCATCGCTTACAGGCGCGTCAGGAATTCCGTTTCTGGCCCTTTCCGTAAGCTCTTCTCTCGCCCGTTGGGCAAGCGCCTCATATTGCGTTCTTATATGTTCGAGCTCTCTTTCGTCGAGCTCTTCAAGGTCGAGAAGCGCATTGTGCGCCCCTTCGATCGCGCGTATAAGCTCGTCCAGCTTAACCTGTATCGCGGCCGTATCCCTGTTCTGAGTGTTCTGTATCAGGAACACCATCAAAAATGTCACGATGGTCGTGCCCGTGTTTATAACGAGCTGCCAGGTATCGCTCCAGCCCGCGAATGGACCCGAGATTCCCCAAACCGCTACAATGGCCAGCGCCACAGCGAAGGCCGCGGGATGTCCGACGGCCTTGGAGATACGCTTCGAGAACCGCGTGAAAAAAGATGCTGACTTCATGCCCTGTCACCAAGCCCCTTATCGGCGGAGCCCCTTCTCAGCCCCGCCCCACGGCGGACGCGCCGGGATCGGCCCTCTCGACCGCCAGACGGGTCAATTTCTTGTCCGTCTCTTTTTCCTCTTCGAGAGTCTTGTCCAGAAGCTCGGCCGACTTCTTGTCGCCGAGGAGCTTTGCGTAAGCGGCAAGGGTTCCGTAGGCCGCAATCTCGTAATGCCCTACCCTTTGGGCGGCGGCGATTAACGAGACGTCCAGCACCTCGGGCGG
>JAGVLR010000242.1 GCA_020054175.1 Candidatus Dadabacteria bacterium | reverse complement strand
GTAAAACCTGCCCCCGCCTACGGCCATGTTCTTGAGCGACAGGGACGGAGTATACCGCGTCCCGTATCTTACGCTAAGGTTGTGGAGCTTCTTTAAAACGTCCCCGGGCCCGGCGGTGTCCACGTACCTGAAAGGCCCTCCCCTGTATGCCGGGAACCCAAGCCCGAGAACCGCTCCTACGTCGCCGTCTCTCGCGCTTTCCACGACTTCTTCTTCGAGGCAGCTCATCGCCTCGTTCACGAGGGCGAGGATGAGCCTGTCCTGTATGTACTCCTGGGATATGCCGTTTGTATCGTCTTCATGAAGCGACAGCAGCCTGCTCACAGACCTGTCGAGCCGCTTCTCGTCGCGGTGGTACCTGTAAAAACCTGTCCCGCTGCGGACGCCTGTCTTCCCTTCGGAAACCATCTGGTCGAGCATCGCCCTCGGCTTCGCACACTCGGGGGAATGTCCGTATATAGCCACCGCGCCCTGCTTTATAACGTCGAGGCCGACGTCATCCATGGCCGAGAGCGGGCCCTCGGGGAATCCGAACTGCACCATCGCGTCTTCGATGTCCTGCGCCCCGACGCCCTCGCCCAAAAGCTGTAGCGCCTCGGTGAAGTAGGCGAGCTCGACGCGGGTGAGGTAGGAGCCCGCCTTGTCCTTCACGACGAGCGGCGTCCTTCCGAGAAGCTTTACGAGCTCGAACGTTTCGGAGACCGTTTCGGGCAGAGTGCCCTCCCCTATCGAAATTTCTATGAGGTCGGAATCGCTGACTGACCCCGACATACGCATGCCTATCACCTTGCCGGGATTTTTGGAGACGCCGGAGATATTGGAAACCGGGACTGCGTAGGAATTCGAGACGTAGACGAAATTCCCGCCGGGAATGGCTTCGACCTCCTTTAAAATCCTCCGCTTTACCTCCGGGTCTTCCCCGGCGGATTCGATTATGATGTCCGCCCTTCTGAAGCCCGAATAATCCGCGGCTGCGCTTATGAGGCCGAGTTTCCGCTCGGCGTGGACGGCGGACTCCTCATGGCCGGACACCTTTTCCATGAAATGGTCGTAGCATTCCTTGAGGCTCTTGCCGACGCTGGCGTCGTCCTTCGCCTTGAGCCTGACGCGGATACCGCTCTCCGCCGCGAGGCACGCAATCCCGGGCCCGAATGGCTCCCCGCCCGCGACGGCTATCTTGGAGGGCTTCTTCGCGGATTTGTGAGCGGCCCTCGAGAACCTGCCGTCGTTCTTAACTTCATCGATGGCGACTGCCGTTCTTATGAGCTGCCTCGAATAACCTGTAACGGCAAGCTCGCCGAAGTAGACGGATTCGACGTGAAGCCCGCGGTTAAAGCTGGCAACCCCTATTTCGAGCGCCTCGACCGCCATCCTCGACGCGCTCAGGTGAAGCCCGCCGCTCTCTCTTATATCTTTTTTCGCCTTGTCGAAGAACATCTTCCTCGACACCGGATTTTCTCTTATCAGCGCGTTCGCCACTCCGCCGAACCTGAACCTCTTCGGCTTAAGCTCCTTGGCCGAAAGCTCTAAAGCGCGTTTTCTCGCTATCTCGCGGAGAAGCTCGGGGGGAACTATTTCGTCGAGAAGCCCGGCCTGCCTCGCGTATTCGGCTTCGAGCGGCTCCCCGGTGAGTATCATGTCGAGGGTTTCTTTAGTGCCGACGAGCCTTGCGAGCCTCGGCACGCCACCCGCGCATGGTATGAGACCGGTTTCTATCTGGTTGAGCCCGAGCAGGGCGCCCTTTCCGCCCGAAGCGATCCTGTACTTGCAGGCTATGATCAACTCCAGGCCCACCCCGAGGCACGCGCCGTTGACAGCGGCCACGAATGGCGCTCTCGAAGCCTCTATCCTCTCGGATATTTCCTGCGCCTTGAGGCTGTATGACCTTCCCTCGTCGGCGAGCGTGAATTCGAGATACTCCCCAGCATCGGCCCCGTTTATGAAGCTCCCGTCCTTCTCGCTCACTATGACGACGGCCCTTATCTCGTCGTTGCTTTCGAGCATGTCGAGGTCTTTTTCTATCTTGTCGAGGAGCTCGTCGATTGTCAGGTAGTCCTCGTGCCGGAGCCTGTTGACGGCGCTTCCGGGCGTGTTGACGAGGAGGGTCGCGACCCCGTCGCTGTCGACGGTGTAGGTAACGCTTCCCGTTTTATGCTCACGTTCTTTAGTCGTCATTCTTTCTCCAGGACAATCGACACCCCGAGGCCTCCCGAAGCCGGGAGAGCGACGAGCCCGAACTGCCCTTTCCTCTTTGCCATCCTGTAAGCGAGCGTCGTAATCAGCCTCGCACCTGTAGCCCCGAGCGCGTGGCCAATGGCGATTGAGCCGCCCGAAATGTTAAACCGCTCCATGTCGACCTCTCCGGCGGCCTGCGAGCGCCCGAGCTTTTCCTTTGCGAAGCTCTTCGACGAAAGCGCCTTTACGTTGGATATCACCTGAGCGGAGAAGGCCTCGTGCATTTCGACGAGGTCTATGTCGCCGAGCGATATGCCCGCCCTGTCGAGCGCCTTTATTATTGCGTAGACGGAGCTTTTCAGGAGCTCGCCGTCGGGATTGGAGGCGGAGTAGCCGTACGACTTCACGTACGCGAGAGGCTTGTAGCCGAGCGCCTTCGCCTTCTCTTCGCTCATCAGGAGGATGTCTGCCGCCCCGTCTGCAAGCGGAGCTGAATTTCCGGCGGTCACCGTGCCGAACTCCCTGTCGAAAAGCGGCGGGAGGGCCCCGAGCGAATCCATGCTCGCGGTCTCATCTATTGAATTGTCGTTCAGTATCGCCTCTTTGAAATTCGGAGGTATGAAGGTGTGTATTATTTCGTCCTCGAAAACCCCCTCGTTCCGCGCGCGTGCCGCGAAAGTATGGCTCCTTAACACGAAGCCGTCCTGCTCGGCGCGGCTTATCTTGTACTCGCTCGCCGTCTTTTCGGCCGCCTCGCCCGTTGTTAGCCCTGTGTACCGCTCGGGCATGACGGCAAGCACATGCCCCTGCCCGGAAGCGCCAATCCTTAAAAGCGGGCTCACTTTATCGATGAGGTTCTTGCCCCGCGCACCTTCGAGCCCGGCATGTCTCCTTCCCGCTGAAAACAAATACGGGTTTTCTGAGGCGCATTCCACACCGCCGGCGATGACGGCGTCGGCCGCGCCGGAGAGTATGCTGTCGACGGCGTTCGTGAAGGCCTGCGCCGAAGAGGCGCAGGAGCTGGAAACGGTAAAAGCGGGCACGCGGTCGGGTATTCCGGAGCCGAGGGCAATGTCCCTCGCGACGTTTGGAGTTCTGACGGACGGCATGACGTTTCCGAGAATGAGGGCTCCGATATCGGCCGGGTTTATCTCGGTGCGGTTAACGAGCTCTGTCACGGCTATCTTGCCGAGGTCGAGCGGGGTGAGGTCTTTGTAGAGAGTGCCCGACCTGGCAAAAGGCGTCCTCAGGCCGGATATGATGGCGACGCGCTTTCGATTTTCAGGATGGCTCACAGGAGGCTCCGCTGAAATAATAGTTATCTATTTTATCTGTGACTCGTGTGATAAGAAAGCGAATATATCTCAACTGATGAATAAACCTTCACGGCTTTCGCGAGAAGAGCCTGGGAAGAAGCCCCGTCACTCAGCCCCCGAGCGGCTCTTTGCCCTGAGCTTTAACTCGATGAATCTGGAATGGTCTATATTGAGCATATTGAGAAGCTTCCGCGCCACGTAATTTTCGAACTGGTCGAGAGTCCCGTCGGAGTAAATCACTTCCCACACAAGCTCCATGATCTCGTACTTCTCCTCGTTACTCAGGCCCTGGTTTATGACGTTGGTGAAGTGCCAGAGGTCCGTCGCGTCCTTTCTTTCCGCGACGGAGCTTGCAATCAGCTCCTCCGCTTCGGCGTCCGTCATGGAGAATCTCTTCTTGAGGACTCCTACTATCTTTCCCCGCTCTTCTACGGAAAAGGCCTCGTCCGCCGTCGCCGCCTCAAGGAGTATGACGCACGTGGCTGTCCTTATCCTGTCCCCGGAAGAGCCGGGTTTCGCCGGCCTTTCGCCCTCTCCGCCGCCTTCGAACAATCTCCTGAATACGCTAAGCATGTCTTCTCCTTCGTCTGCAGGCCCCGGCATGGCGGAGGCCTCGCTGAAATCTATCAATATTATTTGGACGCTCGGCCCGGAGTCAAATAATACCGCTTTACCCTCCGGAATCTTGCGAAGAGGCCCAAAACATGTAACATTATCTGAGCAAATTCCGGAGTTAAAGGCCATGAATTTCCCAGAACAGCTGAAAGCGAGACTAGACGCAATAATATCTTCTTCCGAGACCAGGCAATCGGCCCTCATACCCGTTCTGAGAGAGATTCAAAACGAATACGGCCATCTTTCCAACGAATCCATGGAGAAGACGGCCGATATGCTCGGCCTTCCACCCTCCAGCGTTCAGAACGTGGCGACTTTCTACACGATGTTCTTCAGGCAGCCCGTCGGCAAGCACGTCGTCTGGCTGTGCCGTACCCTCGCCTGCGCGCTCAGGGGCGCTGAGCAGATGGAGCATCACGTGTGCGAGCGGCTCGGGGTGAAATTCGGCGAAACGACTGCCGACGGCCAGATAACGCTCATGGAAGCGGAGTGCCTCGCTTCCTGCGGAACCGCCCCGGTGATGCTCGTAGACGACACGCTCGAAGAAAACCTCACGAGAGAAAGGGTAGACAAACTCCTGGAAGAGCTCAGAAAAGACTGACTTTGCCCGCGTTATAGAATAAACTCACACTGCGGCTCTGCCGCGGCCGGACACTCACCATGGACCTCAAACAGGCAAGAGAGCATGCGCTCGAAATGTATAACGAGGCCGTAGAAGCGGCCAATCCCAAGAAATGCGTACTCGACCACGTGAGGCTCGCGGGCTCGACGCTCATGGTCGATTCGGCGAAGTACGACCTCGACGAGCACGAAGCGATATACGTCGTAGCTTTCGGGAAAGCCGCAAGCTCGATGGCCGAGGCGGTTGAGGAAGTCCTCGGGGACAGGCTCACCGGGGGGCTCGTCGTCTCTGACACCCAGCCGGAAAACCCTTATAACAAGCTCGGATTTTACCTTTCGAGCCACCCGATACCGGACGAAAGGAGCGTAAACGCGGCGAAGGAAGTTGTCTCCGTGCTCGAAAACGCCGGCGAAAAGGACCTCGTCATATTCCTTATATCCGGCGGAGGAAGCGCCCTCCTGGCGCTGCCCGCCCCCGGCATATCCATCGAGGACAAGAAAAAGGCCACGGAGACGCTTTTGAGGTCCGGCGTGGACAAGTACGGCCTTAACGCCGTCCGGAAGCACATTTCCCAGATAAAGGGCGGCGGCCTCCTTAAAAAGGCGCTTCCGGCGAGGGTTATAACCCTCCTCCTTTCAAACGCAGTGAGCGACAGGCTCGACGCCATCGCTTCCGGGCCGACTGTGCCCGACCCGACTACGTTCGAAGATGCCTGGCGCGTCATAGAGGCCCTCGGGATCGAGCACAAGCTCCCGCCGCATGTGGTCGTCCATCTCGAAGAGGGAAGAGAGGGCAACGTTCCCGAAACCTTGAAGGAAGGGGAGATAGACCCGGATAAGGTCCAGACGCTGATCGTCGGAAGCAACTTCAAATCGCTTAAAGCAGTTCAGAAAAAGGCCGAAGAGCTCGGATACAACACGCTCCTTCTCTCCTCGCAGATAAGCGGTGAGGCGAGGGAAGTCGCAAAGGTCGTTGCCTCCATAGCGTTCGACATTGAAAGGTTCGGCATCCCTGTCGCCACGCCTGCGTGCATCATATTCGGCGGGGAGACGACAGTCACCGTCCACAACACCACAGCCGTCGGCAAGGGCGGCGGTAGAAGCACCGAAACGGCGCTCTCGTTCGCTATGGAGATCATAGGGCACGACATCGCCGGCCTCTTCTGCGACACGGACGGCATCGACGGCCCTATAGACGCCGCGGGAGCGATATGCGACGGCCAGAGCAGGCTCACGGCAAGGGCGATGAACGTCAGCGCGAGAGAACACCTGGCCCAGAACAATTCCTACGATTTCTTCGACAAGCTCGGGGATCTCATATTCACTGGCCCCACGGGCACTAACGTGATGGATATTGGAATTGTCATTATCGGATAAGAGCCCTTCCGGCGCGGAGGCGTTCCGATGAAATACGCCGTAATATCCGACATACACTCGAACCTGGAAGCGCTTCGCTCCGTCTTGTCCGGGATAGACGCCATCGGGCCGGACGCGATCATTTGCCTCGGCGACATAGTCGGCTACGGGGCCGACCCCAACGCCTGCGCCGATATAATAAGGGAAAGAGAAATCCCGTCCGTCATGGGGAACCACGACGCCGCGGCGGCAGGGGTGACGGAGCCTTACAACTTCAATTCAGCGGTAAGGGAAGCGGCTCTCTGGACGAGGAGCGAGCTTACGAAAGAAAACAGGAGCTTTCTCGCCGCGCTCCCTGACAGACTGGAGACGGAGCATTTCCTGGCCGTTCACGGGGCGATATCCGACCCCGACAAATATATTCTCGTCTACAGGGATGCCGAGCCCGAGTTCAGCCTCATGGGCGGCCACACACTATGCTTCTTCGGACATACGCACGTCCCCGCGCATCATAAATCCCCCGCCGGGCCGGAGAGGCACCTCATAAATCCCGGGAGCGTCGGCCAGCCGCGCGACAGAAATCCCCGCGCCGCCTATGTTATCTACGACACCGAATCGGGAATCGAATTCAGGCGCGCCGAATACGATATACGCTCAGCCCGGAAAAAAATAATCGAAAAAGGCCTCGACCCGCGTCTCGCCGAGAGGCTATCTTACGGCTATTGATTGAGCATCCGGCCCGCTATGTTGAAAACGGCGGCAGGTGCTTTAATATACTAGCCATGGAGATGCTTACCCGCTCACTTCCCCAGAATATCGAGGCCGAGCAGGCCGTGCTCGGAGCGATACTCATCGAGAGCACGTCCATAAACCAGGTCATGGAAGTGCTGACACCGGAGGACTTCTACAAGGACGCCCACAGGAAGATCTACAGCGCCATGATAGATCTCGACAGGGAGAATAAGCCCATAGACCTCCTCACCCTGTTCGATCATCTGAGGAATAACGGCAACCAGCTGGAAGAAGTCGGCGCGAGCAGCTACCTGACTTATCTGACGGAGCTTGTCCCCGCGACGGAGAACGTCAACTACTACGCCCAGCTCGTAAGGGAAAAGGCGATTATCAGGAATCTCGTCATGGCCGCGACAGACATCGCGCACCGCGGGCACGACGGCAACATAGACATAGACGAGTTTATAGACAGGGCCGAGCACACGATACTCGACATAGCCCAGAACAAGATAAAGCCGAGCTTTTACGATTCGAAGTATCTCGCCTCGGCGGCGCTCGACATTATAGAATCCCTTCACGCGCGAAAGGAGCTTGTTTCGGGCGTTCCCTCGGGTTTCGAGCGGCTCGACTACATGACGACGGGGCTTCAGCCGTCTGACCTTATAATCGTCGCCGCGAGGCCCGGCCTCGGGAAGACTTCGTTCTGCCTCGACATCGCGTCGAACGCCGCCCTTCACGCAGGGAAGTGCGTCGGAATATTCTCCCTCGAAATGACGAAGGAGCAGCTCATGCTGAGGCTCCTCTCGATGAAGGCCATCGTCAGCTACTCACACATCCGGAGCGGCTATATAAAAGACGAGGAGCTGGAAGGCCTCGTCAAGGCGGCCGACGACTTCAGCCGCGCCAGGATTTACATCGACGATACGCCCGCCATAACCGTCCTCGAAATACGGGCCAAGGCGAGGCGTCAGAAGAGGGATAAAGGACTCGATCTCATAATCGTCGATTACCTCCAGCTCATGAGAGGGAGCAGGCGCTCCGAGAGCAGGGAGCGGGAAATAGCCGAAATATCCGGCTCTCTCAAGGCCCTCGCAAAGGAGCTCAACGTTCCCGTCATAGCCGTCTCCCAGCTCAGCCGCCAGACGGAATCCCGCGCCGACAGGCGGCCCCAGCTCGCGGACTTAAGAGAGAGCGGCGCAATCGAGCAGGACGCCGACCTCGTCATGTTCATTCACAGGGCGGACGCATACAAAAGAGGCGACGAGGAGAGGGACGGCCTTGCGGAGCTCATCATAGCCAAGCAGCGTAACGGCCCCGTCGGCACTGTGAAGCTCACCTTCCTCGACAGCAGCAGAGGTGTCCCGACGTTTAAAGACAGGGACGAAACCTACGACGACGATTATGCGTAACGGGTTTTAACTTCAGGAGTTGGGGCCCGGAGCTCCGAGCCGCTTTCTTAATACTTATGGATGTTGTCTATTTTATTCAGGCGCGTGCGGCGCTCAGACCGTCCGCTAGACCATCATGGGCACGACGACGGCAGGGGATTTGACTTCCTTTCTGAAAAGCCTCTCGTCCTTTTGCCAGGCCGTGAATTTTTTAATGAGCTCGGCGAGCCTGTCGTTCACCGAGTCCCAGTGAGAATCCCAGGCGTAGTCCTTTTTCCTGCCACTGAAGAAAATATCGGCGAATATCTTCCTTTCGACGGGGAATCCCTTCTCGGCGATCCAGCCTGTCCTGACGCCGGCATACCCCGCGCCGAAGGCCATGGCGAACGTTCCCTTGAGCCCTAGCCTTTCCGCGGCCTGCGTCGCAAGCTCTATGTACGTGTATAGCGCCTCGGGGGTGCTGTACCCTCTTTCAGCGAGCTTTTCGTCCATCCTGACGAGGTTCTCGACGAAGTACATCGGATAGTAGGTAGGCGAGTAGCCGGAAACGGATTTCGTCGGGCTTTCGAGGGGCTCCCTTATTATGACGTCTTCCTCTATTATCCCTATCATGAAATCGGCCTTGTCGAAGCCGCCGATATCCCCCGCACGGGAGAGCGAGGTCCCGACGTTATCCCATTCCCTCTTGGCGATGAAGAGCGCCCTTTCGAGCCTCCGCTCGCCTTCCCCGTACTCTTTGTCTCTTATAAATTCTTCAAGGTCCATCCGGCGTTCTCTCCAGTTGTGACAAGTAATATACCCTGATACGCGGCGTTCTCAATCGCGGCGCGTCTAAAATAGGCGCTTTGCCGGAGAAGGCGCGGAGGCCGCGTTGTTTTTCCGGGGCGGGTGTAGTAATATGAATTTTCACCCATTCGAAGGAGGCCGCGTCATGCCCACTCTAGTAACGGGGGCCACGGGTTTTTTAGGCTCGCACATCGTAAGGAAGCTCGCCGGGAGGGGCGAGAAGGTGAGGATACTCCTCCGCCGGTCGAGCAAGACCGTCAACATCGACGACATCGACGTCGAGAAGGTCTACGGCGACGTTACAGACATGGACTCCGTGAGGAAGGCAATGGATGGCTGCGACGCGCTTTACCACGCGGCAGGAGTCGTATCGTTCAAGCAGGCCGACTATAAGAAAATGGAGGACGTCAACGTCGGGGGGACTAACAACGTTTTCACGGCGGCGATGGAGGCGGGGATCAAAAAAGCCGTTTATACGAGCAGCGTGGCTGCGATCGGGCTCAAGCCGGGGAAAGAGGTCTCCGACGAAAACACTCCTTTCGACCCCGAGGGCACAGACATAGAATATATCCTCTCCAAGTACCGCGCCGAGCAGGAAGCGCTCAGGTTCGTGGAAAAGGGGCTTCCCCTCGTTATCGTCAACCCCTCGCTGGTCATAGGGGCGGGGGACGTTTATGTCTCGACGACGGGGATAATCCTCTGGTACTGCAAGAGAAGGCTCCCCGGATACACCGACGGCGGGATCAATCTTGTCGACGCCGACGACGTCGCCGAGGGGCATCTCCTCGCGGCGGAGAAGGGCAGGATTGGCGAGAAATATATATTGAGTAACCGCAACATCACTATAAAGGAGCTCTTCGAGGTTATGGAGAAGGTCACGGGCATACCGAGGCCGAAGCTGAAGATACCCTACCCCCTCGCCTACGCCGGGGCCTACATGGCCGAGAAGATATTCGGCATATCCGCGCCGAATTACGTCGCCATGGACATAGATTCCATCAAGGGCTCGAAGCATTTCTGGTATGTAGACAATGCGAAGGCCGTAAAGGAGCTCGGGTTTGGGCCTGTTCCCCTCGAAGTCACTATAGAAAGGACCGTCAGCTGGTTTAAGGAACACCGGTATCTTTAGCCGCCGGGTGCTGAAGCGGCGGCGCACGCTTCGGTGCGGTCATATGCGACGCCGTTTTGGCGCGCTCTCTTTATTTGCGCCGGATTGCCCGTTAATATAATCTTCGTTTATGCCGGGAAACTCCTTCGGACAACTGTTTCGCATAACGACGTGGGGCGAATCGCACGGCGCCGCAGTGGGCGTCGTCGTCGACGGCTGCCCGGCAGGGCTCGAGCTCGCACCATCGGACATACAATTCGAATTGGACAGGAGACGCCCGGGCCAGAGCAGGATAACGACCCAGCGTAAGGAGCCCGACACCGTCGAAATACTCTCCGGCGTATTCGAGGGGAAGACGCTCGGCACCCCGATTTCCCTCCTCGTCAGGAACACCGACGCCATCTCAAAATCCTACGAGGACATCAAGGACACGTACCGTCCCGGACATGCGGACTTCACCTACGACGCCAGGTTCGGATTCAGGGATTACAGGGGCGGAGGAAGATCTTCGGCCAGGGAAACGGTCGGAAGAGTCGCCGCCGGGGCCATCGCCAAAAAAATACTCAACCTCCAGGGCATAACCACTCACGGCTTTGTCAGGAGCGTCGGCAGGATAGTCGCAAAGAAGACCGACTTCGACGAGATCGAGAGAAACATTGTCAGGTGTCCCGACGCGTCGAAAGTCGACGAGAAGATAGAGCTCATAGATAAGGTCAGGAGAGAAGGCGACTCCATAGGCGGGACGGTCGAGGTTATAACGAAGGGACTTCCCCCGGGACTCGGGAGCCCCGTGTTCAACAAGATAGACGCCGACCTCGCCGCGGCCCTGATGAGCCTCGGAGGCATAAGGGGGTTCGAGGTAGGAATGGGATTCGAGGCGTCGAAGAGAAAAGGCTCCCAGGTAAACGACCTCTTGTACAAGGACAAGGAAGGGAAGCTGGCCTTTAAAACCAACAACGCCGGCGGCCTTCTCGGCGGCATCACGAACGGGGCCGATCTCATCGTTCGCATAGCGATAAAGCCGACGTCCTCCATATCGAAGGTTCAGAAGACTGTAGACAAGTGGGGGAACCCGAAGGACCTCGTAGTCAAGGGAAGGCACGACCCGTGCCTCTGCCCGAGGGCCGTCCCCATAGCGGAAGCAATGGTTAACCTGGTCCTCGCCGACCACCTTCTCCTGTCCAGGACAGCCAGGATCTGAAATCGCTGACCCCGGCGTTTTCATTCTTTTGAATACTCTGCAGAACGGCGCATAACAGAGCTACACGAGGCGGATGTCCTTTAACTACAGGGTAAAGTAACCATTTGAACTACAGTGCCCATCCAACATTCGCTACACCTGCCCTCCATACCTCATCTAGATTATGTAGCGATTTATTACGCTTAATGTATTGAAACTAATTACGAACTGCACTAGACTTCCAGATTGGGTATCCCCCTCGAAAAAGGCAAACCGCGCGAAAGCGCGGGACGCAAAGCCTCAAGCCTAAGGGCGCCTGGGAAGCCGGCGCCTATGGTGGTTGGGTTGCCGAAGCAAAAAGCTTGCAATAATTGCAATAATCGACGATAATTATACCAAAGCTATAAACAATATTCTTAACTATGTTAAAGAATATTGGTAAAATTAGCTACCCACAGAGGCGCAAGGATGGGTATTGTAATAAGGGATAACAAGGATCGTCGTAGGGACGACCGCGTCCCCGCGAGTTTCAAGGTCTATTCGAGAAACACCGGGAAGCTCATAGGCAGGGCAAGAAATTTATCCCCGAACGGCATCTTTGTAGAGACGGAAGAGCACTACGCGCCCGGCACGAAAATCCTCGTAGAATGCGACCTTTCCGAGTGGTCGCTCCCAGTTAAGGTTTACTGCGAAGTTAAAAGAATCGAGTCCGAAGGGGATTTGCCCGGAGGAATCGCCCTCGAATTCGTGAGCCTTTACGATTCCGACAGGGCGAAGCTCGAAAACTTCATAGCCAATAACGAAAACAAGCTTAACTCCGACGATTACTACCTTTCCGACTTCGGCGACATACCGGACAGGGATCTCTTCAAAAAAACCGAAGTATTCTGGCAGTATAAGCTCGACATGGAATCCAAGGGGTACATCAGGTACAGAAGGCCCCTCGCTTCCCCGTCGGCCAACAGGGTGGTAATCGACGACGACTTCACCGGCAAGAAAAAAGAGATGATAATGATGGGCAGCAACAACTACCTCGGCATCACCTCCCACCCCAAAGTCGTCAAAATGGCCCTCGAGAACCTCCAGAAATATGGCGCGGGCGCGGGCTCCGTGCCGCTCCTCGCGGGCTCTTACGACATACACAGGCAGCTCGAAATGAAGCTCGCAGAGGTTAAAGGCTGCGAAGACGCGATAATATTCCCGAGCGGATACGTCACTAACCTGGGCTGCATCCAGGCGCTCGTCAAAAACGACGACCTCGCTGTCATCGACAGACTGGCGCACGCCAGCATCATCGACGGCTGCATGCTGTCGACCGGCAAATTCAGGACATTCAAACATTCCGACGTTAACAGCCTCGAAGGCGTTCTCAAACGGAACCAGGACAATTTCAACGGGAAGCTTGTAGTAGTGGACGGGGTTTACAGCATGGACGGCGACATAGCCCCGCTCCGCCAGATAACGGAAGTCGCCCACCGCTACGGGGCCAAGATCATGGTGGACGAAGCCCACGCGACGGGCGTCATAGGCGACAGGGGCCGGGGCACGCCGAATTACTTTAAGATGAAGCCCGGCGATATCGATATTGTCATGGGCACGCTCAGCAAGTCCTTGGGCGGCATAGGGGGCTTTATCGCCTCGACGAAAGAGGTAGTCAATTACCTCCGCTATTATACGAGGTCCTTTTTCTTCTCGTCGAATTTCCCGCCGTCGGTGGCGGCGTCAGTGCTGGCGGCGATAGAGGTAATGGAAACGGACGAAACCCTTCACCGCAATCTCTGGCGAAACATCAAATATATGAGGGAGAACTTAAAAGCCCTCGGATTTGTGACCGGCCCGAGCGAGACGGCGGTCATCCCCGTCCTTATAGGCGAGGAGCTGAAACAGAAAAAAATGAGCCGGAAGCTCCACGAGGCGGGGCTTTACGTAAACGCCATCCCTCACCCTGCAGTTCCGAAGGGCCAGGAAAGGTTCAGATTCAGCATAATGGCCACACACACAATGGAGGATATGAACGAGGCCCTCGGCATCATCGAGAGCCTCGGAAAGGAGTTCGGCGTCATAGGAAGCGCGCCCGTAAGGAACATCCCTGAAGACGCGAGATACGCCGTCAGGGAAATCTCGTCCCCGGCGGACATTGAAAAATCCGTCAGGTTCTCCTGGGACGTATATAAGGATTATCCGGCCTGGGTTCCCTATTTCCTCATAAAAGACCAGGTGAAGCTCGTTTCTTACGATTACTTCTATTTCAGGAAGGTCTATGGAAAGCGCTTCGTCGCCGAGGAAAACGGGCGGATTGTCGCGACAATGAGCGCCTTCATCGACAACTACTACAACGATTTTCACGATAAGAAGGTCGGCTTCGTCGGGTTCTTCGAGGCCCTTCCCTTCAAGGAAGAAGCTGTCCGCCTCCTTTTCGCCGAGGCCGAGGGGTTCCTCGGGAACGAAGGTATGAAGGAGATCATTGGCCCCGTAAACGGCATATTCGGCCTCTTCGGCGGAGGGCTCCTTTCGAGTAACTACGGCAAGGTGCCGTCGTTCCTCCAGGTTTATACACAGCCCTACTACCACGATTACTTCGCCGAGGCCGGTATGACGCCGATAAAGAAGCTCCTTCACTACACGATCGACTTCAAATCCGAAGAAAACGCGGCAAAGATAAAAAAATACGCCGGGGGATTCAAACCCGGGCGCGTAAAAATAAGGCAGATGAAGAAATCCGAGTGGGAAAACGAGGTCAGGGGCGTCGTCGAGGTCTTTAACGAGTCGCTCGCGCACCTCTGGGGCAACGTTCCCCTCGAATACGACGAATTCATCGAAATCGCGGACGAGTTCAAGGCGCTCATCAAGCCCGAATTCTGGCTCGTCGCCGAGGCGGGCGGAAAGACAGTCGGTTTCATCGGCGGCTTCCCGCAGTACGCCCCTGTATTCCGGGGGCTCGACGGCGAGATGAAGCCACACAGGCTTTTAAAGCTCCCCCTGAATATGAAGGGCATAAAGGAAGGAGTGCTGATGATATCGGGCCTATTGCCGGAATACGCCGGGAAGGGGCTCGGCACTGCTCTCCTCGCCGGCGTATGCGCCGGGATGATTGAGAAAGGCTACGAAAAAGCGGCGGGCACGTGGGTGCTCGAAGACAATCCCGCCTCGCAGCGGATGGTCGAAAAACTGGGCGGCAGGGTAGACATACACTGGGACATGTACGGAAAGCGAATAGACGGAAAGCGTACAGAAGAAACGATACCGAGAATGGTTGATGAATAAGGGATGATGCCGGCGATAGACAAGGACAAGCTCAAAAAATCGGCATTCAGCGTTCTGGCTTTTCTGCTGCTGATATTTTGCATAGGAAACCTCGCACTGGGAATCACCTGGATAGAAAGGTCTTACCCGGGGTTTTTCTTCTACGGCAATATGGTCGTCACGGACATAACCCCCGGCGTCCAGAACGGTGAGCAGCTCACCAGATTCAAGGACAGGGTTGTCGAGGCGAACGGCATTCGTATAAACACCCCGGCCGAGCTACAGCGTATAACTGAAGGCATTCCCGCCGGCACTAACGTCGAATACAAAATCGAAAGAAACGGCTCGACGTTCAATGTCTCCATACCCATCCAGACCTTCAAGGCCTGGGACTTCGCCCAGATGTTCGGCGTCATATTCGCCATGGGAGCGGTATTTTTCGTAATCGGCGCGCTGGTTCTGAGGATGAAGCCCAATGCCCGGGAAGGGAGGGCGTTCTTCCTCTTCTGCGCGGCCATATGCATATGGTTTACAGGCTCCTTCGACGCACAGGCGTCGTACATCCTGGACCAGCTCATATTCTT
>JAGVLR010000082.1 GCA_020054175.1 Candidatus Dadabacteria bacterium | reverse complement strand
GCGGAGCGCTTGAAAAGATGCTCGAAGTCTCCCTTTCCGATGTCCGAGATCCTGAGAAGGTTTCTAGGCATCGGAAGCCTCGTCGAGCGCAGCGGTAATTATGCCGATTGCCTGGTCTATCTCCTTTTTACCTGCGATGAGCGGCGGGAGAAGCCTCATAACCCTGTGCTCTGTGAGAATCGACAGCAAGCCTTTTCCCATGGCCCTCGTCACTATGTCCTTCGCGATCTCGGGCGACGTGAATTGAATCCCGAGAATAAGCCCCTTGCCCCTGACGTCCTTAACGAGGCCGGGATATGAATCCCTGAGGACGGCGAGCTTTCCTAAAAAGTATTCTCCCGATGCCGTAGTGCGGTCGAGGAGGCCGTCTTCCATTATAGTTTTTATGACGGCGAGCCCCGCGCTCATTGCGAGCGGGTTTCCGCCGAGCGTGGTGCCGTGGACGCCGGGCGTGAAGTTTTTGGCGACTTCTTCAGTGGCAAGAAAAGCGCCGCACGGTATGCCGCCGCCGAGCGCCTTCGCTAGCGTCATGATGTCCGGTTTTATGCCGTAGTGCTCGTACGCGAACAACTTTCCAGTCCTTCCCATGCCTACCTGGATTTCGTCGAGCATGAGCAGCACGCCTTTCTTTTTGGTGAGCTTTCTTACGTCCTTCAGATAATTTTCATAAGGCAGTATGACGCCGTTCTCGCCCTGTATCGGCTCCAGCAGAACGGCGCAGACCTTTTCGTCCGAAAGCGCCTTTTCTATGGGCTCGATTTTCCCGTATGGCACTCCCTTGAATCCCGGGAGGAGCGGCTTGAAGCCGGCCTGATATTTTTTATTGGTCGCGCTCAGCGCGCCGAGCGTCCTTCCGTGAAAGGAGTCGCGGGCGTGGACTATCTTATATTTGCCGCCGTTGGCTCCGCCCCATTTGCGGGCGAGCTTTATCGCGCCCTCGTTGGCTTCCGTTCCGCTGTTGCAGAAAAATACCCTGTCCGCAAATGAGTTCTCGACGAGGAGCCGCGCGAATTCGACCTGCTTTTCGAGGTGAAAGAGGTTCGAAACCTGCATCAGCGTTTTACACTGCTCCGTGACGGCGCGGACAATATTCGGATGGCAGTGGCCGAGGTTGTTCACGGCTATGCCCGTGATGAAATCGAGGTACTTGTTGCCGTCCTCGTCCCAGACCCAGCATCCCTTTCCGCGCGCGAGCGCGATCGGGTAGCGGCCGTACGTATTCATCAGGTACTTGCCGCTTTCGGCGACTATTTCTTCACTGCTCAAAGTAGTATCTCCGTTCCTACGCCTGCGTCTGTGAATATTTCGAGAATGAGCGCGTGATCGATCGTGCCGTCTATTATGTGCACCTTATCGACCCCGTCGTGAAGGGCCTCGATGGCGCACATGACTTTCGGAATCATCCCGCCGGAGATCGCTTCCTGCCTTATGAGCTCGCGGGCTTCCGATTCGGTGATGCTGGAGAGGAGATTTTTCTCCCTGTCGAATATGCCCGGGACGTTCGTCATGAGTATGAGCTTTACGGCATTGAGCGCGCCTGCTATCTTCCCGGCCACGTGGTCGGCGTTTATGTTGTAGGTTCTGCCTTCGTTGTCGAATCCGATTGGTGCGATAACAGGTATGAAGCCCGAGTCTTCGAGGACTTTTATGAGGTGAGGATTAACCTTCTCGACTTCGCCCACCATGCCGAGGTCAGCCCCGGCCGGTATCTCGATGCCGTTTTCGGAAGCGAAAGTGTCGAGGTTAAGCTTCCTCGCGAGGATCATTTTTCCTTCCTTCCCCGATGCGCCGACGGCCTTTCCGCCCATCGACTGAATCGCTTCGATTATCTTCTGGTTTATCTTGCCGACGAGCACCATCTCGGCGACTACCATCGTCGCCTCGTCCGTCACCCGGAGCCCGGCTATGAACTCGGACTCTATGCCGAGCTTTTTAAGATGGCTCCCTATCTGCGGGCCGCCGCCGTGAATGACCACGGGGTGTATGCCCACGAACTTCATCAGCACGATGTCGCGCGCGAAGTCGTGGAGGTCGTTGTCGCCGATGCTCCCGCCGTATTTTATGACTATCGTTTCGCCGTAAAACTCCTCGATGTAGGGGAGAGCCTCGACGAGCGTTTTCGCTTTTTGTATGAGATTTTTCATCTATTCTGCCGCGCCGGTAAATAAAGCTGATTATTATAAGATAAATATGGTTCTATGCCAATAAAATCTTTTCAGCCGTCGTGAATCGTAAAATCAGTCCGGGAATTTTGTCGACATAGGGGGCCCGGGATATGGGCCCGGGATTCAAATCACTCAAAATTGACGGGCGTTTATGAAAGGCTTCCGGCTAGCCTCCGCGCTCGAACGGCCCGAAATCGCCACGCGGCTTTTATGCTGTTATATTACTTCACCGAAAGGAGTGAAACGATGCAAGACGCAAATGATAGTTCTGTTCTGGATATAAGCGAAAAGGGGAGGGCAAAGGACGGTACAGTGCTGTCGTCGGACAGGCGGATACTGATGCAGTTCCTCGCGTTCGGCGGCTGCCTCGACACGGGAAAGATAATACAGGAGCTCGAAAACTCCGGAATAGACTTCGTCCTCTACGCCGATATAAACGACCCGTACGGCGTCGGGCTTCTTTCGGTGAACGAGAACCCGGACTTTTTCGTCGGGGAGCTCAGGGAGTTCCTCGCGCGTCCGGCCTTCACCGAGCTTACTCAGAAACCCGAATACACGATGATCGGAAGGAGCTATTCTCTCGACTACGAGCCCGACCTCGAAAGGACGCTCGTCCACGGGCCGCGCGAGAAGGTGCTCAATCCGTCGCTCAAGTGGGCGATATGGTATCCGCTCCAGAGAAACAAGCTCTTCGAGACTCTTTCGGAAGACGAGCGCCGCTCGGTGCTTGGAGAGCATGGAAAGGTCGGCTTTAAATTCGGCCAGGCCGGTTATGGGACGGACATAAGACTCGCGTGTCACGGCCTCGACAAGAACGACAACGATTTCCTGATCGCCGTTCTCGGCGAGAAGCTGTATCCGCTCTCGATACTAATAGAAACGATGCGCGGGACGAAGCAGACCTCGATGTACCTCGAAAGCCTGGGGCCATTCTTCGTCGGGAAGGTTCTCTGGCAGTCTAAAGTCGGATAGCCGCTGCCGAAAACGCGGCGCGCGGGAGGATCGCCCTTCCGCGCCTAGAGTATGTACCTGCTTAGATCCCTGTCCTTTACGATGTCGGCTATCTTTTCCTTGACGTACTTCGCGTCGATGGTGATTTTTTCGTGGCCCATATCCGGCGCGTTGAAGGATATCTCGTCGAGCATGCGCTCCATGATTGTATGAAGCCTTCTCGCCCCTATGTTCTCCATGGATTCGTTCACGGTGTGAGCCGTCTCCGCTATTTCCTGTATCGCATCGTCCGAGAAAATCAGATCCACGTTCTCCGTGCTCAATAGCTCCACGTACTGCTTTATGAGGGCGTTACGCGGCTGTGTAAGGATCTTTATGAAATCATCCGTCGTCAGCGGCTCGAGCTCCACCCTTATCGGGAATCTGCCCTGGAGCTCGGGTATGAGGTCGGAAGGCTTAGAGACGTGAAAAGCGCCCGCGCCGATGAAGAGTATGTGATCCGTTTCACCATGCCGTGCTTCGTGTTGACGGTGCAGCCCTCGATGATCGGAAGGAGGTCGCGCTGAACGCCTTCCCTCGACACGTCCGGCCCGGCGGTGCTTTCGCGGCCCGCGACCTTGTCTATTTCGTCTATGAAAATTATCCCAGACTGCTCGACGCGCTCTATGGATTTCTTGACGACGTTGTCCATGTCGATGAGCTTCTGCGCCTCTTCCTGAATGAGGACTTCCATCGCATCCGGAACGCGAACCTTCCGCTTCTTGGTCTTCTTGGGGAAGGGATTTCCGAGCATGTCCGAAATATTAACGTCCATCTCTTCGAGGCCCGACGGCGAGAAAACCTGTATCGGGAAATTCTTCGAGGTCACCTCAATATCGACGAACCTTTCGTCGAGCTTTCCTTCGCGCAGGAGCTTTCTCAGCTTTTCGCGCGTGTCGCTGCTCGACTCCGCCGCCTGCACGGGCTCTCCCTGCTGGGGCTGCGGGACTTGAGACGCGGGGAAG
>JAGVLR010000224.1 GCA_020054175.1 Candidatus Dadabacteria bacterium | reverse complement strand
TAAAGCGCTATCGCCAGGAACGACAGCCCGGCGGCCGAGGTGCAGTGCCCGCTGATCTTCCATTTCAGCGTGATAAGAAAGACGAGCAATATCTGAATGAGCGCTATGGCCGTTACGATGATCATCAGCCTCGGCGCGTCGAGAAGATATGTCACGATGAAAACGAGAGAAGCATATGTAAAAATCACGAGCAGCGGCTTCGCCCGCTCTTCCCGCCTGCTCAGGTGAAAATCGCTCACGGCGCCGGAATGGACGAGCGACGCTATGTATAGAGTCGGCGGTATGATCAGAAGCGCTATGAACATGAATATCCACCAGAGCGACGAATCCGCCTTCGCGGCGTGCGCTGTTACGACTATGCATGCGAGCGCTATGAGCGGGGGGCTGAAAACGTTGGAAATGAGGCGCGCCGACTTGTCGCGCCATCCCTCGGGGATGACTATCGGCTCCGCCGACTGCTGATATAGTTTTTTGTCAGTTTCCATTTCGGAACTCCGTGTCCGAATCGTATCCGCGCCAGTATCCCCAGTCTCGCCCGCGCCATTTGTCCGGTATCAGGCCGAAGTAGAGCGCAGCGCATCTCGCGAGAGAATGCAGGGTCTTCTTCGTCCTTCCCCTCTCCACCCGTCTGTGATCTTTCGCGTACACGACGAGGTCGAAGGTGAAATGCGCTGTGAATCCAGCGCGCTTCACTCGCCACGCGAGCTCCGAGTCCTCGTTGCACGCGAGCGCGGCGTCGAAGCCTCCCGATTCGAGGTAGGCTTCCCTGCGTATGATGAAATTCGACCCTGAGGCAGCCGGAACACCCAGCAGGTGTATCAGGAATTGTCCATAAGCGAACCATTTATAATAGCCCGCGTACCTGTCGCGGGAGAGCTTAGGTCCGTAGATCAAGTCGTATTCTTCGAGTTTCCGGATATTCCTGAAATATTCCTCTGAGAATACGACGTCAGCGTCTGTAAAGAGGAGCCAAGGGGTATTAGCCGCGTCCGCTCCCGCCCAAACGTGCTTCTGTCACGGTGCCCGGATACCTGATGAGTGTAGTATAATGCGGCCGCGCCCGAGAAACAATATCGGGTGTCGAATCCGTGCTGGCGTCGACCACTACCAGCCTTATCCCGTCCGGTATCGAGCCCAGGAAATTCCCTATATTCCTTTCTTCGTTTCTGGTGGGAACAACTACGGTCAAATCACCGGGATGAATCGCCATTACGATAAATATATTAATGACGGCGTATTAAGGTGCCTTTAACGAATTGTGAATTTGCAGTTAAAGCGCGGCGGTTTCGAAACAGCGATCACCCTGCAAAAATGCTTTGCCCCTGCCGTTACCGGGCGTTTCTCTGCGCACCTTATTTCCTGGTCGTCTTTGCCGGCTTCTCGAAGGTTATCCTCAGCACCCCGCCCTCGAGGTTCGCCTTCTCGACATTCAGCTTGGCTAGAAAGCCCGGGAGGAAGATATTTCTTCTATGGTTCTCTATCTGTATTGTGAGCTCGTCGGCCACCTGATGGAGCTTGACCTCCTCCTTGCTCACGAACGGGAGCTTGAGCACCAGGGTGTAAACACCATTCTCCTTCACTATCTCGTAAGGTTTTACGTTCGAGAATATCGATACAGGGTCTTGTTTTCCGAAAAGGGAGTCGCCGAATTCGAGCAGCGTATCGACGCCCATGACCTCCTTCTGAAGGAGCGGGGCTTCGTGTATGGGCACCGAGCTGAAGAGCTGCTCCACTTCCTTTCTGTATATGGCCTGCGATTCGCGCCACTGCCTGAAGAAAGGGTGGTCTATGTCTGTCGGCATAGTCCTGTTCACGATGACCGAGTCGACGTTGTAGCCGTAGAGGCTGAGATACGTGTACGCCCTCTGGGTTTCCTTTATCACCATCTTTTCGAGATTCATGACGAGCCTTATAGTCGTAATGTCCGAGTTGGAAAATATCTTGTGAATGGAGTTGAGCCTGTCGAAGAGGTCTTCTATGGCGGCGTAAGTCTCCTCCTCGGGGAGAGGCATGTCGGACACTACCTTGACTGCCGGTCTTACGACCTTAAGAAGCTTCCTCTCTATCGGAAACACCTTCACTATCCACCACCTTGCGACGTCCGGAAGGGACAGGAGCCTTAAAGTTTCGCCAGTCGGGGCGCTGTCTACGATTATCACGTCGTAATCGCTTTCGTTGTAATGGCTGTAGACCCAGAGGAAGCACGAAACCTCCTCCATGCCCGGGAATATGCTGAACTCCTCGGCCAGAATGTCGTCGACCTTCATCCAGTTAAAGAGCGACTGTATATATCCCGTGAGCTTCCCCCAGTATTTATCGACAGAGTAAAAAACGTCGATCTCCTGGGCGTAGAGATTCTTCATTATCTTCTTCGGCTCGGGGCCTATTTCCTGGTCGAACGAGTCCCGGAGGCTGTGCGCGGGGTCTGTGGATACCACGAGGGCCTTGTAGCCCCTTTTCGCGGCCTGAAGGGCAGTCGCGGCCGCCGCGGTCGTCTTCCCGACGCCGCCCTTTCCCGTATACAGAATTATTCTCGCCATATCGAGTCCTTTGCAGAATTTTGCCTATTAATACTACCCGACGCCGTCTTGACATGAGTTTCTGAAAGCATAATATATACGTGAATCAAGATAGAGGGAGCAGGCCGAAATGAGCGAAGAAAGGAATTCCACGAAGGCACGCACTGTGAACAATTACGAGGGGCTTTTTATACTTGCGGCCACGGCGCTCATAATTATGACAATCCTTCTCTTTATCGGCGGCGTTTACTTCACGTTCATCAACCCTTCTTTCTAATCCCCAGGGTAACCCGGAATAATCACTGAAAAACGAGCCGGCGCGGAAGCTTATACCGCGTTTCCGGCATGTTCCGTCCGGTTTTTTGCAATCTGCGGTTCCTTACATCTCTGCACGTCTACACAATTTCTCCGGCTATAGTTTTGTCCGCAGCCGTTCAGGTGATATAATGGGTTTGAGTGAGCGAAATGAACGAAGAAACTTCTTACACAGGCGAAACCCCGGATTACAGGCCCCCCCGCGACAGCTTCGCGAAGAGCCTCGGGACAGACGAGGCCATCCTCATCACCCTAATCGCGCTCTCTGCCATAGGCATAGGCGTCACCAACTTCGAGCCAGTAAAAAGCTTCTGGTACTGGGCGGGCATGGCGCCTGTCTTCGGCCTGGTAAGCCTCTTTATCGGCTGGTCGAAGGCCAGAAGGAGAGGGGAGGGCGTATCGAGGATTATCCGCGTCCAGATTCTTCACTGGGCAGGCCTTTTCGCGGCTATAGTGCTTATATATCTCCTTTACGATCCGGCGGGGCGGATAACGAACAACCAGCTAGGGATACTCTGCCTACTGGCCCTCGCCCTTACGACGTTCCTGGCAGGCGTTCACCTCGACTGGCGGTTCATGCTGGTCGGCATTTTGCTTGGCGCATGCGTCGCAGGGGCGGCATTCGTAGAGCAGTTCATCTGGATGATTATCATCCCCATCGCCGTCGCAATTTTCCTGATAGTTTTCTGGTGGAAGCGCAAGGTCTGAACGTTACCGCACCGGCCTCTCGATCATTTACTTGAGGAGCCTTCCTCTGAGCCGGTTCCGGTTGCGCCGAGCTGCATCCTGCTCCCGTACTTCTCTCCCCATGCGTGCATTTCGAGAAGAATGTCCTTGAGCGAGAGGCCAAGCGGGGAGAGACTGTATTCCACACGGGGCGGTATCTCGCCGTAGTCCTCGCGGATGACTATCCCCTGACTTTCCATCTCGCGGAGCTGCTTGGCAAGGGTGCGGTGCGAGATACCCCGGAGCTCCCTTTGAAGCTGGTTAAATCTCTTCTTTCCTTCCAAGAGGTAATAGATGATCATCACCTTCCACCTCCCCGCGATTACGTCGAGAGTTATCTCGACCGGGCAGAAAAGGTACTTCTTCGCCATATCCCGTTTCTCCTTCAGTGGGGCGGTATCCTGAATGCCCGTACTTGCAAAAGGTTTGTACATGCTTAAATTATCACAAGACTGCCCGAAGTAAAGCGTTAAATGGGCGATTTTTCAAAAAATATTACGGAGGTCTGTAATGACAGTGAAGAACATAACGCGCATTTCCCACGATACGGGGGCGACACTGGGTCGGGGACGGTTTTCCAGTGAGCACCATGTTTTCATATCACAATATGGGCGCCGACATCAGCCCGTTCCTTCTTCTCGACTACGCGGGCCCGGCGGAGTTCGAGCCGTCGGACTCCCCGCGCGGCGTGGAGCGTCATCCGCACCGGGGATTCGAGACTGTGACGATCGTCTACCAGGGAGAGGTCGAGCATGGCGATAACGCCGGACACTCGGGCAAGATAGGCCCGGGGGATGTTCAGTGGATGACGGCCGGGCGCGGAATACTGCACGTCGAGAAGCACGGGCGCGAATTCAGCCGGAGGGGAGGGACGCTCGAGATGATTCAGCTGTGGGTCAATCTGCCCGCGAAGCACAAGATGGCCGAGCCCCGCTACCAGGAGATACTCGACAGGAATATCCCCGTGGCGGCGCTTGATAACGGTGCGGGGGAGGTGCGGGTCATAGCGGGCGAATATGACGGCACGCGCGGCGCGGCGCGGACTTTCACGCCGGTGAACGTGTGGGACGCCAGGCTCAGGGGCGGAAAGAAGATCGACTTCGCGCTCCCCGAGGGCTTCAATGCATCCATTCTCGTTCTCAAGGGCGGCGTTCTCGTGAACGGCGCGGAAGAGATCAGGGAGAGGGAGCTCGCTTTCTTTACGCAGGAGGGGGATGCCGTAACCATAGAAAGCGCGGAGGACTCGACGCTCCTCATCCTGAGCGGAGAGCCCATAGATGAGCCTATAGCGGGGCAGGGTCCATTCGTCATGAATACGCCCGAGGAGATTCGCCGCGCGATCGACGATTACAGAACGGGCAAATTTTAACGTGCGAATTTTGTCTTCATGACTTATGTTCCGGGTGAAGGGCATGGAGAAGCTGACCGCTCCATGCCCCCACACCCGCGCTCTTCCGAATCGCTCCGATTCCCGTTTCAGCCTTTAATCACCGCGTCACGACCACCCGGCTCGATATGCGCATTTTTCACTTTTGTATTGATTTTTACAGTGCATTTCTGTAGTATTCACGCAAATACTCACTTTAAAGGAGAGGGAGATGGCAGAGAAGAAGCCCATGACCAAGTCTCAGTTGGCAAATCACATTGCAGAGCTGGCTGGTTTAACCAAAAAGGTCGCCGGTGAAATTCTGGACGAGCTGGCTGCGGTTGCTTATAAGGAAGCCAAGAAGAATAAGCAATTCACGATTCCCGGAATAGGCAAACTCGTTCTCGACAACAGAAAGGCGAGAATCGGCAGAAACCCCGCTACCGGCGAAGAGATAAAGATACCGGCGAAGAAGGTCGTAAAGTTCAGAGTAGCCAAGGCCTGCAAGGATGCAGTTTTAGGTTAGTAACAGCCAACTCCAGACTCCGGGTAGTACCAGATAATTATCTCATTCGGATATCAGGTTAACCTTAAGGGATAACAGGCCGTTATCCCTTAAGGTAGACTTGTTTCATTCCAATCCCTTCCGCTGGAAAATTTCTTATCACTAGTTATCAAATACTCACAAATATTTTTTTTAAGCTGTATAATTCTTGAGGTAACCGGTAAATATATAGTTAAATACACCGGTTAAGTATGCATGAGCGCCGGTAGATTCTCCAGCCCGTGCGCTTTAACGAGGGAACTGAATGGCCAAGGTGCTCCTTATAGAAGATGAAGAATCCCTGCGGAACCTCTACACCCGAATCCTGAGCTCGAGAAATTACACCGTCGAAACAGCCATCGACGGTGAGGATGCACTCCTAAAACTCCCCGAGTTTCAGCCGGACATCATAGTGCTCGACATCGTTATGCCCAACTACAACGGTGTGGAGCTGCTCAGGATACTCAAGAACGATGAACAGCACAGGAAGATACCGGTCGTGATGCTCACTGCGCTATCCGAGATGAAGAAGATAACGAAATGTCTCGAAATGGGCGCGGTCGGTTATATAACGAAAGACAGCTCCGTTGAAGACATAGCGCACAAGCTGAATCTTATACTGAAGTCTTTCAGTATCAACTAGATTTCCCGAGCCCCGAAATCCTGTCGATGATGATTTTGGCGATTTCGGTCTTCGGCGCGAGAGGGAGTTCCTCTCTCTTTCCCGAAGCGTAGATCAGGTGTACTTCGTTCGTATCGGTCTCGAAGCCCGCGCCGGGCGCGCTTACATCGTTCGCAACGATCATGTCGGCGTTCTTCGTCTTTAGCTTTGCGGCCGCATTCGTCATGACGTCCTCTGTCTCTGCGGCGAATCCGACGACGACCTGCCGCTTTTTCTTCTCGCCGATCTCCTTTAATATGTCCTTCGTCCGCCTGAGCGAGAGGTTTAGCTCCACTTTTGTTTTCTTGAGCTTCTAATCCGCCTTCGACACGGGTGCGTAATCACCGACTGCGGCCGCCTTGATTATGATAGTCGACCAGTCGAGATGCTTCATGACGGCGGCGTACATGTCGTCCGCGCTCTCGACGCCGACGAAGGTTACCCCTCTCGGCGGCGCAAGCGGGCTCTTTCCCGAGATCAGCACGACCTCCGCTCCCCGGAGGCGCGCCTCCCTCGCGAGGGCGTATCCCATTTTCCCGCTCGAAGGGTTCGATATGAATCTCACGGGGTCCAGGTGCTCCCTCGTCGCCCCCGCGGTTACGAG
>JAGVLR010000087.1 GCA_020054175.1 Candidatus Dadabacteria bacterium | reverse complement strand
GAATTCCCCCTCGTAATCTATCGGCCCCTCGGCTGCCCAGAGCTTCTGCATGACCTGCATCGATTCCCGGAGCCTCGATAGGGGTTTATTCCACTTGATACCGTAGGCGTCGAGGTTCATCGATTCGCCGACGCCCAGCGTGAGCGTGACCCGTCCCTGGGAAATATGGTCTATGGACGCCAGCCTCTGCGCGAAAACCGCCGGGTGCATCCTGTGGGGATCGGAAACCGTGCCGA
This sequence comes from Candidatus Dadabacteria bacterium, assembly GCA_020054175.1. GTDB lineage: Bacteria > Desulfobacterota_D > UBA1144 > Nemesobacterales > UBA2774 > JADLGH01. The sequence continues at coordinate 5,325 of JAGVLR010000087.1, read as the reverse complement.
GCTTTATGTTCTTCGTTTTCATCGCCGCCGCGGTCGCTATCGTCCACGCCTCGTGGGCCTCGGTCGGTGAAACGAATACGACGTGGTCGGGGTACCAGACAGTATCGAATCCGAGCTTGTCGGCCTGGACCGAGAATTTAAGGAGTCCGTCCATATCGGCGCCGGGCATGGGGGCCGACAGGCCGAATTTAATATCTTTACTCATCATTCACCTCTCAATGGTTAATATCTGGATTATAAACCTATGAATATCGAAATCGCAACGGTTTTGTGCGGACGCGTCAGACGTGTAATTACATGGAATCCGTTCAGCCGCGGATGTTATAATAGAGCGCAGGCTAAAGAACATTCAGGAGGAATCCCATGAAATTCGGCATCGGACTATTCGGCATGCAGACCCACAGCGAGCTTCCATACAGCCACCCGGAGCTCTATAAAAACAGTCTCGAGCAGGTGAAGCTGGCCGAGGGCGTCGGTTTCGATTCCGCGTGGATATCGGAACATCATTTCCTCGACGACGGCTACTGCCCGTCGCCTGCCGTGGCAGCTGCGGCGATGGCGGCTGTAACTTCGAAAATACGAATCGGCTCTGCAGGCATAATACTGCCCCTCCAGAACCCCGTGCGTGTCGCCGAGGACGCGGCCGTTGTGGACAACATATCGAACGGGAGGTTCGACCTCGGCGTCGTCCTCGGATACAGGAAAGAAGAATACGAAGGCATGGGCGTATCCATGAAGCAAAGGCCGTCGAGGATGGAGGAGGGGCTCGAAGTTCTGGGGAAGGCGCTTTCAGGCGAGAAATTTTCGTATGAAGGCAAACGATTTAAATATCAGAATACGGCTTTGACCCCTAAGCCCGTGCAGAGGCCCATACCGCTTTACGTCGGCGCGTTCGAGGAGCCCGCGATAAGACGCGCGGGGAGATTCGGGTATCCGCTGCTTATCGGCCCGGGGAGGACTGTCGGCATGGTCAGGGATACGCTCGGGTATTACAACGACGAGGCGAAGAAGGCCGGAAAGGACCCGGAGGCCGTCGAGCACATACTCCTCCGTGAGACATTTGTATCGGCGGACAGGAATAAAGCGGTCGAAGGCGGAGCGAAATACATAATCAATATGTATAAGTACTACTTCACGCTTGGGGTGAAAATGTTCGTCAGGGGAAAACAGCTCACCGGGCTCGACGATCCTCTTTTCGAACATCTTGCGGAGGACAGGTTTATAATCGGCACGCCCGGGGACTGCGTGAAAGAGATAGAGATGTACAGGGATACGCTCGGCATAAAATACATAGCCTGCAGGATGGTTTTCCCGCAGGCGCCGCACGACGTCATATCGGGATGCATAGAGACGTTCGGGAAAGAGGTCGTCCCGAATTTCAGGTAGGAGATTCGGGTTTGCGGGCGTTCATCCCGCCCGCTTGGGGGGCCGACTTGAATTCGCCCCGGCAGAAGTTATTATGTAAGGGATTATTTACGCTCTTTAAAATTTATGGATATAAGGTGCTTAGGCTTAAAAGGGAAGTCCGGTGAGAATCCGGCGCAGCCCGCTCGCTGCTGTGAGTAGTCCTTAAAGTCCCCCGCAACAACGTCACTGGTCAATCCGGGAAGGCGCGGTGGAGTCCCGAGGCTACGAGCCAGAACATCTGCCTTATGACTGTGAATTTACTTTTCTTCGAGGGGAGAAGGTAAATGTTCGGCGTTCGCACAGACCCGCCTCCCGGTTCGAAGTTTTTGAACCGGTGGCGCAATTGAAAAAACTCTTAATACTCCTGTTAACTTTACTGCTCCCCCTGCATGCGTTCGGGCAGGAGGACGGGGATACGCTCGAAACCGTCGTCGTCGAAGACGCGCCGGAGAAGCCTCCCCTCGACTATCCTTCCGCCTTTTCTACAGTCCTCGAGCTCGATAATTTCATGGGCGAATACAATACGGCATCGGAGATACTCTCGTTTTCCCCTGGCGTCGTCGTAAGGGATTATGGCGGATTCGGGCAGTTGAAGACGATTTCGATAAGGGGCTCGTCGAATGACCAGGTGGTGATACTCCTCGACGGCGTCCGGCTGAACAGCCCCGTCGGCGGCGGTGTGGATCTTTCGACCATTCCTGTTCATTACGTGGAAAGGTACGAGGTTCTTCGCGGCGGGGCGTCGGCCCTAGTAGGAAGCGACGCGATTGGCGGCGTCGTGAATATAGTCACGAAGGACACAACCAAACCATTCACCTTCGCCTCGGCCACTTACGGCTCTTACGAGACGTTCAGCATTAACGCCTCCCGCGCGCAGAAGGTCGGGGACTTCAGCTACCTTGTTTCGTTCACGCACTCGCAGTCGAAGGGCAACTTCAATTTCAAGTCCGTAAACAACCTCACACTCACCCGTATCAATAATGAGTTCCACTCCGAAAGCCTGCTCGGGAAGGTGACGTACGACCCCGGGAACGGGTGGAAGGTAAGCCTTCTAAACGAGTTCTTCTACGACGACCGCGGAGTGCCGGGGTTAGGCGAATTCCAGCAGCCCGACGCTAATCAGAAAGACCTCAGGAACCTCACGAGCATAAATATTTCGAAGGAGAAGTTTATAAATAAAGACTTCGACCTCGACATACTCTTATTCAACAGGTTCGACGATCTCAAGTTCAAAAACCAGGAGCCGACCTTCGGCCTCCCGATAGACACGCATAGCAAAACCTACTCCTTCGGCATCAACCCGACACTCAGGTGGTTCGCGCCTTACAACCAGGTATTCACCTTCGCCGTCGACGCGAGGGAGGACATGCTCATTAACGAAGACTACGACAACCCGAAGAGGTTTACACTCGGCCTCTTCGCCGGTGACGAGATAAATTTGTTTGACGGGCTCCTGCTTATCAATCCGGTCGTGAGATACGACGTATGGAATACGCGGCACGAAACGACGGACACCGATTCCGGCGTTTCGGCTAGGCTCGGAGTTATAGTTACGCCGTTCGATTTCCTCTCGTTCAAAGCCAACGCCGGCCGCTCGTACAGGGCCCCGAGCTTCGGAGAGCTCTTCTATCCGAACGAGGGTTTTATACGCGGAAATCCTAACTTAAAGCCCGAGACGTCGTACGATTTCGACGTCGGTCTCCTGCTCTCGCACCCGAAGGCGGCCTTGGAAGTCACCTATTTCAGGAGCCACGTCAAGGACCTGATACTGTTCGTATTTATAAGCGCTGTAACGATAGAGCCGAGAAACGTCGGCGACGTGAACGAGCAGGGCATAGAAGCGAGTCTCGCCTTAAAGCCCTTCGATTTCTTCGAGCTCTTCGCCGGGTACACATTCCTCGACGGCGAGATAGACGAGACAGGGGCTCAGCTCCCGGGAAGGCCGAGGAACAAGTTCGACCTCCGGGCGGTTCTGGACTTTGACTATGTCTCGCTATTCTGGGAGACGAATTACGTCGACAGGATACCTGTCAGCGCATTCCCCAGCTCGAAGACGACCCCCGCCCGCACCGTATACAACACCGGCGCGAAGGCGGAATGGAAGAAGCTCTTTTTCACGTTCGAGATAAAAAACCTCTTCAATAACCTCGATGTGAGGGACGCTCTCGACTTTCCCCTTCCGGGGAGGACCTATTACGCAACCTCAGGAGTGAATTTCTGAAACCGGAAAATAACAGATACACCATGAGGAGGATTTAGACATGAAAACTTTACTTTCGATATTACTGGTAGTAGCGGGATGCTTCTCGCTCGCGGCATGCGAAGAATCGGGCGGCGGAGGCGGATTCGTGCCCACGGGAGATATCCTGGCGGTCTCGGCAATACCGGGCTCTAACGTAACGATAGAGGTAGGAGGGCTTGCGGGATCCGTTCCACCGGGGAGCACCATCGAGGTGACCAACCTCGATACGGGCGAGACCAAGACTTCGTCAGGACAGGGGGACGAGAGCTTCCCGCCCGTGACGTTCACGGGGGATACGGACGACGAGTTCAACGTTCTCGTCACCGACGGCGGGACTATAGTAGATGATATTGTCATAGGAGTCACGCTCCTTTCGGATTCCGTCCAGCAGAACCTGCATTCGATAGGACAGTTTCCTACCGCTATCAGAATAAGGGGGAACAGGGCTTACGTCGTGAACGGAGGCTCCAACAACATTCAGATATTCGATCTTAACCAGAACCCTCCGAGCCAGGCAGGCACAATAGTCGTGCCTCCGGGATCGAATCCCTTCGATATCGCGTTTCTCGACAATACACGGGCATACGTGCCGAACTATGCGGGGCAGAGTGTGGCTGTCGTGAACGTGCAGACCAGGGTTTGCGAAGTGCTTATCGTCGAAGCGGGACACTCGGGCGACACACAGCCCTGTCTAGCTGTACAAGTCATAGCCGGAAATCCGTTCGAGGAGCCTGCCAGCATCACCATAGCCGAAGGAAAGGCCTTCGTATCCAACAACAACTTCGACCCGACTTTCAATCCTGCGGGGAACGGTTTTATAACGGTCCTGAACACCGCCAATAATCTCCTCGTGACGATTATCGAGGCCTCGGGAGCGAATACGGGAAGCATGCTTTTATTCGAGGGGGGCTTGTACGCCGTAAACGGCGGCGCCACGATATTCGATCCGGGAACCGGCACATTCACCTGCAATACGAACTTCCCGCCGTCGATAGACCTTATAAACATCCAGACTAATACGGTAATCGACACAATAGACATACCCCTCAGCCCGCAAAACCCGCTCATCTGTCTACTCAATTCTCTCGCGGCTACGTCGGACGGGTTCGGGTATATGGGGCTCGGCCTGGTGGGATCGCTGCTTAAAGTCGATCTGATTTCAGGGGACGTTATCAACGGCACGGGCAATCCTATAGTGATCACTGACACGACGGGACTGAATAATACTTCGCCGGTTGCCATCAGGGATAACCTCCTGTTCACGACCCTCTTCAACTCGGACCAGATTGCGGTTCTCGATACGAATAACGACGAGCTGAACCCGTTCCCTTACATGGCGCCGTTCCCTGCTGGCATAAGGGCGTTCGATCCGGATGCTAACCTGTTCGACGGAGTGCAGACGCTGGCTATAAGGCCGGGTATCCCTGGCGTGGATTTTCAGGGGCCGGATATATTCTTTATCACAGGATTGAGCACACAGCTGGGCTCGGTCGATACGACGCTCGGCCTCGAATAGCCGCGCGGTTTGCATAAAGAAGGACGGTCAACGATAATTACAGAGGGGGCGGGGCGAAAGCCCTCCCCCTTTTAAATTATCAAGAAGAGGCTTTTTATAATGCGAATCTGCTCCTTTCTTCCAAGCACCACCGAAATACTCTACGAGCTCGGGCTCGGCG
>JAGVLR010000144.1 GCA_020054175.1 Candidatus Dadabacteria bacterium | reverse complement strand
TTTTCTCCTAGCGTGAAGTTCCACTTCACCACGAGCTCTTCAATCCTTGCCCTGAGCCCCTCTTCGTTAGAGCCGTGCGCGTTTTCCAGAATATTCACACGCGCGAGCCTGTAGGGCTGGTCCTTTATTATCTCGGTTATCCTGACCCTTTTAAGCCCGTAAAGAACGATATTTATCTTGCCGTCGGCGCATGTCTCGCAGCTCACTATCCGTCCCATCCCGGCGACGTCGTATATGTCGGGGTTACCGTAGTAGTTCGACTGCCACCCCGGTTTTAAAAGCGCCATGCCGATGATCTTCTCGGATTTTATGACGTCGCTAACCATCTGCTTATATCTGGGCTCGAAAACATGAAGGGGAAGGAGTGTATTTGGAAAGAATACTACCGTCGATAGCGGAAACAGGGGCACAAGGCCCGAGAAATTCTTTAGATTGGAAAGGTCTTTAAGGTCAAGCGAAGATAAATCCATAACCGCCCTTACCATGCCTTGAAGCTTTCTATGAGTATAGCATACAGGTAAGGATTCGTCCGCGATGGGGGACTTCGCCGGTATTTGGAACCTCTTCCGGCCACGCGCTTACCTAGAATCCTTCCGAGATCATTCGTTATCTAATCCATTAAAAATAAATTCAAGGAGATGCTAATGGGAAAGACAGTTCTCATTACAGACGCTAACTTCGAAGACGAGGTGCTTAACTCGGACGTGCCCATACTCCTCGATTTCTGGGCGGAGTGGTGCCCTCCCTGCCGCGCCATAGCTCCCGTGCTCGACGAAATAGCCGGCGATTACGAGGGCAGAATAAAGGTCGGCAAGATAAATGTCGACGAGAATCCTGAAACGGCGCGTGCTTTCGGGATAAGGAGCATCCCGACGATGATACTCTTCAAGAACGGCACGCCTGACGACAAGATAATAGGGGCCCTGCCCAAGGGTCATATAACGGAAGTCATAGAAGGAAGCCTCTCCCGAGGCTAGGAACGGCGTTTCCTCACGGCAGTCATTAATCCAGCCGCCCAAACCGAGGTTTGAAGCGGTCTGGCTGTTCGGTTAGAATTCCTTCATGGCCAAGGTCCGTATAACCAAGGTTTATACGAAGACGGGGGACGAGGGACTCACGTCGCTCATCGGCGGGACGAGGGTAAGCAAGGCCTCTTCCAAGGTAGAGGCTTACGGCGACGTCGACGAGCTCAACGCCGTCCTCGGCATCGCCAGAACGGCGGTCCTCGACAAAGACCTTTCGGCGATGCTGAAGGCCATACAGAATGATCTTTTCATCATCGGAGCCGAACTCGCGAGCCCGCCGGGGTTCGAGGTGCCGCGCATCGGCGAGGGCAGAATAACCGAGCTCGAATCCTCCATAGACGGGCTACTCGAAGAGTTAAAACCCCTCAAGGAATTCATACTCCCCAGCGGGAGCGCCGGCGGTGCCTACCTCCACTTTGCGCGAACAGTATCCAGAAGGGCCGAGAGGAAGGTCGTAAAGCTCATGGAAGAGGAAGAGGTAGGGAAGAACGTCCTCGTTTATCTCAACCGGCTGTCGGACCTTCTCTTCGTGATGGCCCGGGCCGAAAACCAGCGGAGCGGCTACAGCGAGACGTTCGTGGAGTTCGGAAAGAAATGAACCAGCCCCACGGGCCCGACCACCTTATAGTCAATCCCGACATAGAAGAATATATCGAATCTTTCCCTGCCCTCGGAGACGAAGTCCGGAGGGAAATGGAGAGCTACGCCCGCGAGAACGGGTTTCCGATAATCGGACCTGCAGTCGGGAGGCTCCTTTACCAGCTGACGCTGATATCCGGCGCAGAAGAGATAATCGAGCTCGGCTCGGGCTTCGGCTATTCGGCATACTGGTTCGGGAAGGCGCTCTCCGTCCTCGGCCGAGGACGGGTAGTATTTACGGACGCGTCGAGTGAAAACGCCGCCCTCGCGGAGGAATATCTCTCACGCGCGGGGTTCATGGACAGGGTGGAAATAAGAGTAGGCGACGCGGCCGCTATACTCGACGCGGAAAAAGGGCCCTTCGACATCATCTTCAACGACGTAGACAAGGAAGAGTATCCACCTCTCGTCGGAAAGGCGTACGCGAAGCTCCGGAAGGGCGGCCTTTTTATCACTGATAACATCCTCTGGCACGGTAGAGTGCTCTCGGAAGACGACTCCCCGGCGACTCTGGGCGTGAGGGAATTTACCAGGCTCCTTTACTCCGAGCCCGGCTTTTACAGCACGGTGCTTCCCGTAAGGGACGGAGTTTCGATCAGCCTGAAGCTTTGACCCGGTTTAACGCCGCCAAATATGAATGTAATATAATATGCAGAGCAAGAACATGAATAAAGCTGTAAACCTTATGACGGACGAGCCGGAGTCGAACCGGAACCTTAAAGCAAGGCTCGACAGGAAGCTCGCCGAGCTTAAGGAGTATCACAACAACAAGGCAAAGCGGAATAAGGCCCTTTCGGGCAGCATTCTGGCCCAGAAGCGCTCCGAGATAATCGACAAACTGATAAGGCAGGCCCTTTCGCAGCTCGGGTTTAACGACCTTGCCAACGTCGCCATAGTCGCCCTCGGCGGATACGGAAGGAGCGAGCTTTGCCCGTATTCGGACGTCGACCTGATGATCCTCTGCAAGCCTCGTCACAAAACGCCGGCGAAGGATGTTACCGAAAAACTGCTGTATCTTCTCTGGGACCTCAAGCTCGATGTCGGCCATTCTGTGAGGACTATAGACGAGTGCATGGAGCTCTCGGAGGACGACGATACGACAATACTGACGTCTCTCCTCGATTCGAGATACGTCGCCGGTGACGAGAGGCTCTACCTCGAGCTCAACAAGAAGCTCTTTACCGAGCTCCTGCCGTCTGCGTCGCATAAATTCATACAGCAGAAAATAGCCGAGAACGAAAACAGGATAAACCGTTTCGGAAGATCGGTATATCTCCTCGAGCCTAACGTTAAAGAAGGCGAGGGCGGGCTCCGGGACATACACTACGCCCTCTGGATCGCACAGGCCAAGTTTAAGGTGAAGACCTTCGCAGAGCTCCTTCCGAAAGGGATACTGATGGAGAACGAAATCAGGATCTTCGAGAAGAGCCTCAACTTCCTTCTGCTTGTAAGATCCGAGCTCCACTACCTCGCAGGCCGGATGGAAGACAGGCTCGGCTTCGAGTTCCAGGAAAAGATAGCGAAATTTTTAGGGTTCAAGGACTCCGACCTCCCGGCAGTGGAAAGGTTCATGCGGATTTACTACCTCCGGGGAAACGAGCTTACTGAACAGTCGAGGAGGCTAATCGAAAAATGTACGCTCGATCTCAGGTCCGGCATAAGGGCTGCAAGGACAGTTAACCTCGACAGCGGCTTCACCATTCAGGCGGGAGTTCTTTCCGTCTCGAACGTAAACATATTCAAGGACAATCCCGCAAACCTCATGAAGGCGTTCGAATACGCAGACAAGCATCAGGTGAGGATGAGCCACTACCTCCTCGACCTCATACGCGAGAACGTCAACAACGGGAAGATGGACGAGAAGATAAGGTCGAACCCCGAGTTCAATGCGTCCTTCCTCCGGATATTGAAGAAGGGCAAGAACGTCGCCGACACGCTCATGGAGATGAACAGGCTGCGCTTCCTCGGCAATTACATCCCCGAGTTCGGGAAGATAGTGTGCATGGTGCAGCACGACGCCTATCACGTCTACACCGTCGACGTCCATTCCATATTCATGGTGAGGGAGATAGAAAACCTCCTCAGCTACAAGTACGATAAGGAGCTCCCGCTTCTGACGAAGACGGCGGAGTCGCTCGTGAGCAGACACGTGCTTTACCTCGCCTGCCTCTTTCACGACATGGGAAAGGGCGAGGGTAAGGGCCATGCCGAGAAGGGCGCCGCGATGATTCCCAGGATTGCGAAGAGGATGGGGCTCAACGACGAAGAAAGAAGGCAGCTCGAATTTCTCGTGAAGAACCATCTCATAATGTCTCACTTCTCTCAGCGAAGGGACATACACGACTACAGCCTTATAATACGTTTCGCAAAATCGGTTAAAACGCTCGAAACCCTTTCACTCCTCTATCTCCTGACATATGCCGACATCAAATCCGTCGGCCCGGATGTATGGTCTAACTGGAAGGGAATGCTTCTGAAAGAGCTTTTCATAAGGACGGCCAAGGTGCTCGAAAGAGGGGTATTCAAGGTCGAAGACCCGCTCGCGAGGCAGGAGAGGATTATAGAGGAAGTTATAAAGATAACGGGCTCCAGGATATCGAGGAAGAAAGCGGGCGAGATGCTTAAGGCCATGCCAGAGTCCTATTTCCTCGGGTTTTCTGCGCACAAGATCGCATATCATCTCGGCCTGATAGATAAATACAAAGACGCCGTCGGCATGGACCTTCTCTTTTATCCCGAAGAGGACTACAACGAGTTTACGTACTGGGGCCACGACGAACCCGGCATATTCTCACGCCTCTGCGGAGTGATAACGGCCTCGGGCTTTAACATACTCGGGGCGAGGATCACGACGCGGAGCGACGGCAGGATACTCGACGTATTCTACCTTAACCGTCTCGGCGCTTCCGTCGAGGTCGACGACAAGGCGTGGGCGAAGCTCCGGGAGAATATGAACCGCGTTCTCGCGAAGGAAATCGGCGTCGGCGAGCTCGTCGCGAAAAGAAAACTCGAAAAACCTCTCTACGGGAAGACGACACCGCAGCAATATCCGTCGAGGATCATGCTCGACAACGAGTCCTCGGATGCGGCAACTGTAATAGACGTTTACACCTACGACAGGTCCGGGCTTCTTTACGATATAACGAGCACCATCAGAGACCTTGGGCTCTCCATCGAATACGCCAAAATTTCGACGAAGGTCGACCAGGTCGTCGACGCATTCTACGTCGTGGACATGAACCGAAAGAAGATAACCGATCCCGACAGGATCGCTCGGATAAAAGAAGCGCTCCTCGAAGCCATAGGTCCCGGCCAGGGCTGAAATCACCCCATGACAAACGGTAATATCACATGAGCGCTAACCAGGCAGGCGCCCCCCGGCCCTCGGAAATATATTCCGACTTTTTAATCATAGGCAGCGGCCTTGCGGGGCTCTACGCGGCCCTTTACGCCTCGGGGTTCGGGAGCGTCACGCTTCTCACCAAATCCACGGTCGAAGAAAGTAACTCCTACTGGGCGCAGGGTGGCATAGCCGCCGTCGTCGATCCCGACGACTCCGCCTGGTTTCACATAGACGACACCATGCGTGCTGGGAGGGGGCTCAACAACCTTAAAGCCGTCGAGGTGCTCGTAAACGAGGGAAGGGAGCGCGTAATAGAGCTGATAGAAAAGGGGATGCAGTTCGATTCGGACGAAACGGGGCTCGAGCTCGGCCTCGAAGGCGGCCATACGAAGAGGCGCGTCCTTCACGCTGGAGGAAGCTCGACGGGGAGGGAGATGGTAAAGTTCCTCATAGCCGCCGTTGAGAAGAATCCTTCGATAAGAAAATACGAGAGCACGGGCGTCGTCGAGCTCCTTTCGGACGGCGTATCGTGCTCGGGCGCTCTCGCCCTGGGAAACGCTTTCGAGCCCATACTGTTCCTCGCCAAATCGACGATACTGGCGACAGGCGGTGCCTCTGCGCTGTTCGAAAGGACGACCAATCCCGAAAGCTCGACAGGCGAAGGCATAGCGCTCGCCTACAGGGCCGGGGCGGCGATCTCGGATATGGAGTTCGTCCAGTTCCACCCGACGGCGTTTTATAACGAGCGCGGAGCAAGCTTCCTGATAACGGAGGCTCTCCGGGGCGAAGGAGCGCATCTCTTAAGCGGCACGGGCGAGAGGTTCGTGTATGAGTACAGCGATCTCGGCGAGCTCGCGCCGAGGGATATCGTTTCCCGCGCCATATCTATTGAAATAGAAAGATCCGGTAAAAACTTCGTTTACCTCGACATGCGTCATCTGGATTCTTCTTATCTTAAATCCCGCTTCACCAATATATACGAAGCCTGCCTCGCCGCGGGCGTCGACATGACGAACAGCCTCGTGCCGGTAGCGCCTGCGGCTCATTATATGATAGGCGGCGTAAAGACCGGGCTCATGGGCGAGACGAATATAAAGGGCCTTTTCGCCTGCGGGGAAGTCGCGTCTACCGGTGTCCACGGCGCAAACCGCCTCGCCAGCAATTCCCTTCTCGAATGCGTCGTATTCGGAAAGCGTGCTGTAGACGGGGCTCTCGACTACGACGGCGGGGGTTTTGATTCCTCCTTCCGTCAGGGCAGCTCGGTAGCCCATAACCCGGCAACGGGTGAACTGAAATTCTTCCGGGAGCTGAAGTCGGCTGCCACACGGATCATGAACCGGAGCGTCGGGATAGTCAGGAGCGGGGAAGGGCTGGTTGCGGCCGGGCATGAGCTGGCCGCGATATCGCCGCTTCTTGAGAAGCTCTCAGGTTACTATAAACTCAAGATGGAAATGATACTCGAAGTTTGCGGTTTAATAACCGCCTTCTCTCTCATGAGGGAAGAGTCGCGGGGAGTTCACATCAGGGAAGACTTCCCCGAAGAAGACCCTTCGTGGAAAAAAACATATAGTGATGAAAAAAGACGGGGAGCTAAAGCTCGTACCCGTCGAATAACAAGGAGACTGCGTAAGAACAGATGAAGAGAGTAGAACTGGATTTTACACGTGTAGACAGGTTAATAGATTACTCGCTCAGGGAGGACCTCGGCGAAGGAGACATTACGACGAACGCGCTCACGACCGAGAACGAAGATGGTAAAGCCGTCATACGCGCCAAGGCGCGCGGCGTAATAGCGGGGCTCCCCATAGCAAAGAGGGTATTTCAGAAGCTCGACCATACAGTAGTATGCGTCAATAACGCTAACGACGGCGAAGAGGTAAAATCGGGTTATGTGCTCTGCGAGTTGAACGGCTCGAAACAGGCCCTTCTTTCAGGCGAGAGGCTCGCACTCAATATAGTCCAGCGCCTCTCGGGCATAGCGACGTTGACGGCGAAATATGTAAAGGCAGTCGAGGGACTTCCGGTAAAGATACTCGATACGAGAAAGACAGTGCCTGGCATGCGCGTTTTAGATAAGTATGCCGTGTCCGTAGGCGGAGGGTTCAATCACCGCTTCGGTCTCTACGACGGCATTCTGATAAAGGACAACCACATCAAGGCCGCGGGTGGAATCTCGGACGCCGTTCACATAATGAAGAAAAAGTACAAGAACAAGTTCAAGATAGAGGTTGAGACCTCGAACCTCGAGGAAGTAAAGGAAGCTCTCATCTCGGGGGCCGATATAATCATGCTCGACAATATGAGCACCGATGAAATGTCGAAGGCCGTGAGACTCATCGCCGGGGCTGCTCTCATCGAGGCTTCGGGCGGCATTACGCTCAAAAATGTAAGGGAAATAGCCGAAACCGGGGTTAACTTCATCTCTGTCGGCGCAATGACCCACTCCCCGCCGGCTTTAGATATAGGCCTCTATCTGGTATAATTACCTTTTTCCAATGTATAAGCTGCATGAGGAGAGAATGACCGAGCGCAAAAGCGTTGCGGAGAAGATAGATATTCTCAGAAAAGAGAAAAATGCCGTCATCCTGGCGCATAATTACCAGCTTCCCGAGGTGCAGGATATAGCCGATTTCACAGGCGATTCCCTCGCGCTCTCGCAGATGGCGGCCACGACGGATGCGGATATTATCGTCTTTTGCGGCGTTCATTTCATGGCCGAGACGGCTTCCATAATCTCTCCTCAAAAGAAAGTTCTGATCCCGGACTTAAAAGCGGGATGCACTCTTGCAGACGCCATAACCGCCGATCAGCTCCGGGCCTGGAAGAAGGAGCACCCGGGCGCCGTCGTTGTTTCCTACATCAACACCACTGCCGAGGTAAAGGCCGAGAGCGATTACTGCTGCACGTCCTCCAACGCCGTAAAAGTCGTAAAGTCGATCCCCGAAGACAAGGAAATACTGTTCCTCCCGGATATGTTCCTCGGGGCATACGCCGCCAAGGTCACAGGCCGGAAGCTTCACATATGGCCGGGCGAGTGCCACATCCACGCAGGTATAATGACGCGCGATCTCGAAGAGATGGAAAGCGAGCACCCGGGGGCCGAAATGATAGTTCACCCGGAATGCGGATGCACGACGAGCCTGCTTTACCAGAATGCCAACGTCTCCGCGATCGGTAATGGAAACGGCGGCAGCAATGGCAACGGTAACGGACACGTCAAATTCCTTTCCACGGGCGGTATGATAAAGCACGTCTCCGCTTCGAACGCCAGGGAGTTCGTCATAGCGACCGAAACCGGCATGCTTCACCCGCTCAGAAAAGCGAATCCCGACAAAACCTTCTATCCCGCGAGGGAAGACGCAGTCTGCAGATTCATGAAGATGATAACGCTTGAGAAGATTTTGAAGTCACTCGAAGAAGAGGTCTACGAGGTTAAGGTTCCCGACGCCACCGCGAGGCTGGCCAAAAAGTCGATAGACAGGATGCTGGAAATAACGGCCTAATATCCTTCGGCAAGCCCGCCCGGCCTTCTCGGGTCTGAGGCTCCGTAAATGAATTCCCCTTTCTTCATAATGCTCTGCGCGCTCCCCATGGTGTTTCCCGTATCGATCGTATAACCCCTTTCCGTCAAAATGCGGAGCGTGTCCCCGGAGATGCCTTTTTCAATGCGGAGCTTGTCAGGGAGCCACTGGTGATGCACGCGCGGCGCGTTCGTCGCTTCCGAGATATTCATCCCGAAGTCTATAGCGTTAGTGATTATCTGAAGGACTGTTGTAATGATCAGGCTCCCGCCCGGGCTTCCCGTAACGAGAAACGGCTCTCCGTCTTTAAGGACTATCGTCGGCGTCATCGAGCTCAGCATTCTCTTTCCGGGCTCGGGTGTGTTCGCTCTCCCGCCCACCAAACCGTAAGCATTCGGCTCGCCGGGCTTCATGGAAAAGTCGTCCATCTCGTTATTGAGGAGCATCCCCGTCCCCGGAACGGTTATCTTCGAGCCGTAATCGAAGTTGAGCGTGTAGGTGTTGGAAACCATGTTGCCCTTTGAATCGATGACGGAGAAATGTGTCGTGTCGGGCCCTTCTTCCCGTGATATCTCACCGGGTTTTATGCGCACAGACGGCGTAACCCTCCCGGGAGACATTCTCTCCCTCAGCTTCGCTGCATATTCCTTAGATGTAAGCTCTTTTACGGGGACTTCCTTAAAGTCCGGGTCCCCGAGATGCTCCGAGCGGTCGGCGTAGGCGAATTTCATCGCCTCGGCCATGAGGTTAATGGTCTTCGCCGTGTTGTGTCCGTACTCGCTGAGCGGGAAGCCCTCGAGGACGTTCAGCATTTCTATCAGATGGACGCCCCCCGAGCTCGGGGGAGGCATCGAGTATATATCGTATCCTCTGTAACTCCCGCCGACGGGTTCTCTCAGGGCGGCCCTGTATTCCTTCAAATCCTTTTCCGTTATCAGCCCGCCGCGCTCTTTCATGAACCGGGCGATTTTTACTGCTATCTCCCCTTCGTAAAACGCCCCGGGGCCGTGCTCGGAAATAAGCTTTAAAGTCTCCGCGAGGTCTTTCTGGACTGTGTCTCCCCCGGCGCGTACGACTTGCCCCCTTCTTTGAAGAAAACCCTCATGCTTCCGGGCTCTTTTTCCATTCGGCTCCTCGCGTCTTCAAGCGAGCGCGCGAGGTCATCGCTTACGGGAAAGCCCTTTTCGGCAAGCTCCAGAGCCGGGCGTATGGCTCTTTCGAGCGTTATGGTTCCGTATTTTTCGAGCGCGAGTGAAAGCCCGGCGACTGTCCCCGGAACTCCCGCCGAGAGCACGCTGTGCCGTGATTTTTCAGTATCTACATTTCCTTCAGCGTCGAGGAACGTGTCCGCCGTTACCGTAAGCGGGGCCTTTTCCCTGTAGTCTATCGCTATGACCTCGCCCGTTTCCGCGAGGCGGACGAGCATGAATCCGCCGCCGCCCAGGTTCCCTGCTCGTGGAAATGTCACGGCCAGCACGAAGCCGACAGTTACAGCTGCGTCCACGGCGTTTCCGCCTTCCTTCAGAACCTGGAGTCCCGCCTCGGTCGCATACCTTTCTTCGGACACAACCATTCCGTTGCGGGCGTAAACTGGGTGGAAGATCGCCTTCCGGTCGGGCTCCGGGAGGTCGGCCGCATGCAATCCCGCCGTCTCCAGAGATATGAATGTCGAGAGTAAAGCCGCTACAACCAGCGCGGCGTATAAAATGAACGAATCCCTTCTGAAATTGTTCAAGAGTCTGAACTTATTCTAAAGGGCGTCGGAGCTGCGGGCAAGCGGAGAGCTAAACTCTCCCGCCTGCCGTGCGTCTTCGGATTCTCGGATTGCTGGAGCCGGCTCGCTTATCTGCGCGGGCGCGTCAGGAGTTCATCATGTTGAAGAACTCTTTATTCGACTTCGTGCCGCTCATCTTGTCGAGCAGGAACTCCATCGCTTCGACTGTGTTCATCGGGCTAAGCACCTTCCTGAGGAGCCATACCTTGTTCAGAATCTCAGGCGTGAGAAGAAGCTCTTCCTTCCTCGTACCCGAGCGCTGGAGGTCGATAGCCGGGAAGACCCTCTTATCGGCGAGCCTCCTGTCGAGGTAGGCCTCCATGTTGCCGGTACCCTTGAACTCTTCGAAGATGACCTCGTCCATCCTGCTGCCCGTATCGATCAGGGCCGTCGCTATGATGGTGAGGCTTCCGCCTTCTTCCGTGTTCCTCGCGGCGCCGAAGAACCTCTTCGGTCTCTGGAGCGCGTTCGCCTCCATACCGCCGGAGAGCACCCTGCCGCTGGCGGGGGTTACTGTATTGCTGGCGCGTGCGAGACGCGTGAGGCTGTCGAGAAGAATGACGACGTCCTTTCCGTGCTCGACCAGCCTCTTGGCCTTCTCGATCACCATGTCGGCGACCTGTATGTGGCGCTGCGGCGGCTCGTCGAATGTCGAGCTCACTACCTCGCCGTTTACGGACCTTTCCATGTCCGTGACCTCTTCCGGCCGCTCGTCTATGAGCAGGACTATCAGCATTACTTCGGGGTGGTTCTGGGTTATCGCGTTGGCTATTCTCTGGAGGAGAATCGTCTTACCCGTCCTCGGCGGCGCGACTATGAGACCCCTCTGCCCCTTACCTATGGGTATGAAAAGGTCTAAAACGCGGCTGCAGAATTCGTTGGGATCGTGCTCGAGGACGATCTTTTCTTCCGGGTGAAGCGGCACGCGGTTTTCGAACGCGACCCTCTCCCTGCAGGCTTCGGGCGAATCGAAGTTAACCTCTTCTATCTTGAGAAGCGCTAGGTTCTTCTCGCCCTCTCTGGGGAGACGGACCTGACCGCCTACAGTATCGCCTGTCTTGAGGTTAAACGACCTTATCTGCGATTTCGATACGTAAATGTCGTCCGGACCTGGAAGGTAGCTGTACTTGGGCGAGCGGAGGAAGCCGTATCCCTCGGAAAGGATTTCGAGCACCCCTTCGGCGTATATCACGCCCTCTTTTTCGCTCTGCGCTTTCAGTATCGCGTAGATGATGTCCTGCTTCGTCATGCGGGAGGTTTCCTCGATTTCGAGGTCCCTCGCCATCTTCATGAGCTCTACGCTCTTTTTGTTTCTAATGTCGTTAAGATTGAGAAAATGTGCTTCCTGGATTGATTCCTTATCCTCGGATTTTTCCCGTAATTTGGTTGCTCTAGCCATATGTTCCTGGTCCTTGCCCTCGTGTATTTTAGGAGTTTAATACAATGTCACGTTACGAATGTACGGAAATGAGTGTCAGTTCTCTTTGAGTTGCGATAAAAGTTTTAGACACCTTTATTATGCATGTTAACCAAGTAATTTGTCAAGTGAGTATTTTCGGGAATAATAACGCCTTCGACGGATGCGGCGCGTCAGGAGACGCTTAAACAAAAGGTTTCCTTTATGCTATAATGGATTTGCGGGCTCAAGGGGCGCATTATCTCGGTTTCAATAAAAAGATATTCAAAAGAGGTACTTATGAGAAGGACTTTTAACGTGTTAACGTGGCTTGCCATTCTGCCCCTGGCTCTCTTGGCCGCAGGCGCCGTTTGCTTCGCGGCTGACCCGGCGGGCAGCCGCCAGGCGGGCCCAGGCGGCCTCGTGCTGGCCCAGGCCGGGGACGATACGAACGGCGGGGCGGGCTCGTCTGGCCCCCAGTATACGGAAATAGAGTTCACATCCCTGGACGGCGAGATATACGTGAACCCTCTTTACACCGGGAAAATCACGTCCGTAAGAACGATAAATCAGAGCGGGCTTTTAGGGCAGAAGGTAGATATAGAGGTAAGAGCGATGACGGGCGGCTGGAGGAAGTTCAGCCTTCCCGCGGCAGCGGCCGGATCTTATGGCGTCATAGTCTCGGGGGAAAGCGGCATACTCAAGATTGCAAAGCCGGCGAACCCGCCCGTGGGCGCATCGGGAGAGCTCGGCACTATAAAGAAGGTGCTGATTGAATTCGGGTACCTCAATACAACATTCACCTTCCCCTCCCAGAACGTCCTCGAGCCCGATAAATACGAGATAGGCATTCTCAACACTACCGACAACGGCTTTATAAACGGGAACATCATAGCGATGAAGTCCGACCAGGCGGCGGCCGAGTTCATAGACCTTCCGGGCACGGTAGTAAACTCCTCGGGGAATATGAGGGTGAGTCTGAAAAAACCGGGCGGCACCTTCTTTAATTCAGACATCCCGGCGTGGGGATACAATATAATAGTTCCCGAAACCGACATCGGCACCCCGGCGCCAATCACGGCCGAGGTCTTCGGGCTTCCGGACGACGCCGAGATAAGGTTCGACTTCAGCTCCCTTTCGGGGCAGGTGATAGACCCTTCGACGAAGATATTGACTGTAGGCGAGATAAACAAGGGGAGCACAGTATCCACAATAACGACGAAAATCGGCGGGGCGCAGCCCTTGACGGTGACGGTGAGAAGGGTGAAGTGACGGCCAGCGCCCCACTTGCCAGTTTCCGCCCAATATTATAAAATTTTATGGATAATAAAATATCTTTATTAAATCTGGATACTTGGAAGTGAGGTGAAGAGCCATGTCAGGACATTCTAAATGGGCGAATATCAAACACAGAAAGGCCGCGGTCGACGCCAAGAGGGGTAAGGTGTTTACGAAGCTTATCCGCGAGCTCACAGTCGCCGCGAAGCATGGCGGCGGTGAAGCGGAATCCAATCCCCGGTTGAGGACGGCGATATTGGCTGCCAAGAACCAGAACATGCCCAACGACACGATAGACCGCGCCATCAAGCGTGGCACGGGTGAGATCGGCGGCGAGGACTTTCAGGAGCTTTCCTACGAAGGCTACGGCCCGGGCGGAAGCGCCGTGCTCGTAAGAGCGCTCACCGACAACAAGAACAGGACAGTCTCCGACATACGGCGCATATTCACCAAGCACGGCGGGAGCCTCGGTGAAAACGGCTGCGTCGCGTGGATGTTTCACATGAAGGGCCGCATCGCGTTCGAGAAGGGCAAGGTCGACGAAGACCGTATTTTCGAAATCGCACTCGACGCCGGCGCGGATGATGTAGTAACCGAAGAAAGCGAGCTCGTGGTAGTCACGCCGCCCGAAGCTTTCGAGTCGGTCAAATCCGTGATCGAAGGCGCAGGCCTCAAGTTCGAGAACGCCGAGGTCACCATGATCCCGCAGAACAGCGTTAAGATAGAGGGTAAGGAGGCCGAGCACATGATCCGCCTCATGGAAGCCCTCGAAGACAGCGACGACGTTCAGAATGTCTACTCCAACTTCGACGTTTCCGAAGAGCTGATGATGAGCCTTGCATCATAAAATGAGGG
Organism: Candidatus Dadabacteria bacterium; assembly: GCA_020054175.1. Taxonomy (GTDB): domain Bacteria; phylum Desulfobacterota_D; class UBA1144; order Nemesobacterales; family UBA2774; genus JADLGH01. Next base: position 1,396 of record JAGVLR010000144.1, on the reverse strand, counting down.
TACTCGGAATCGACCCCGGCTCCAGGGTTTGCGGGTACGGGGTACTGGAGACCGGAAGCGGCGAGGTGAAGCACATCGCCAGCGGCTGCATAAAGGCCTCCCCGGGGCTGCCGGTTTCCAAAAGGCTTTCCATAATATACGACGGTCTTCTGGACGTAATAAACGGTCATTCCCCCCTCATCATGTCCGTAGAGAGTATGTTCTTTTCCAAAAACGCGCGGAGCGCGATTACGCTCGGCGAAGCCAGGGGCGTCGCCCTGCTCGCGGCGTCCAATTCCGGCCTCGAAGTCCGCGAATACTCACCCACGAAAATAAAGCTCGCGCTCACAGGCCGCGGGCGCGCCAACAAGTCCGACGTCAGAAGAATGATCACGATGCTTCTCGACGTTCCGGAATTCGAATCCGAAGACGCCTCCGACGCCGTGGCCATCGCCCTCTGCCACATTCATATATCCCGCATCGAGCAGAAGCTCGGAAAGGAATTCCTGCAGCCCCGGAGAAAGAGGAGACGCTTTACTCTCGATGATATCACTTCTTAGAGGAAAGATCGCCGACAAGCCGCTCGGCCACGTGGTCATCGACGTTAACGGAGTCGGCTACGGCGTAACCGTTCCCCTTTCGACCTACTACAGGCTAGGCCCGGTCGGCGAAGAGGCCGAGCTCAAGATACACACCAGCGTCAAGGACACCGCCATCGAGCTCTTCGGTTTCTTATCCGAGGACGAAAGGGCCGTCTTCACGCTCCTCATAAGCGTCGCCGGAGTTGGTCCGAAGCTGGCGACGAACATATTGTCCAACGTCTCCCCGGCGGAATTCGCTTCGGCCGTTTCCTCGGGCGAGCTCGCCAAGAGGAAGATTCCGGGCATTGGCCCCAAGCTCGCCTCCCGGCTGGTGACGGAGCTTGCTGATAAAATTAAAGGGCTCGGACTCACAGCCGTAGGCGCGGGCGAAGCCGGCATGCTTGCGGACGTTATCTCCGCGCTGCTTAACGTCGGGTACAAGAAGGCCGAGATAGACGAGCGCATCTCCGAAATCGAAGAAGTATGCTCGAACGAGCCCGAGATGGAATACGCCCTTCGCCAGGCCCTCCGGATCATGAAGAAGATGTGAGCCTTTCTCCGTCCCTTTTCCCGCACCCCGGAAGTCGTTTATAATAAACCGACAGCTAGCGGAGGAGCCTGTAAATGCCCGAGAGAGTTTTAAGCCCCAGGGACGGCGAGGAAGAGTCCCTTTTCGAGGTCAACCTCAGGCCCGAGCGCCTCTCGGAATATCTCGGCCAGACCAAGGCAAAAGAAAAGATAGGCATATTCATCGAGGCCGCCCGGAGGAGAAAAGAGGCCCTCGATCACGTCCTCCTCTACGGCCCGCCCGGGCTCGGCAAAACCACCCTCGCGCA
>JAGVLR010000264.1 GCA_020054175.1 Candidatus Dadabacteria bacterium | reverse complement strand
TTCATTGCTCACTCCTTCAGACGAAATTTTCTCCTGGTTTCAGGATTGCCTAATATAATCACCGTTCGTTAAAATAGTCAATATATTAGATAATCAACATATTTTTCCTGCGGATAACGTGATATTTTATGCGGATTTCCGGCAATAGCCCGCGATTGTAGATGAGGACCCGAGCCTGGGCTCTATTTATTAAGGAAAGGGGAATTTTTACGATGAGTGCCCTTTACGTCCGGGTCTTTTAGCTGGATCCCCGACTCACGCTTGAAGTTATTATTCATGTAGTTTATCTTGAATTTAATACATTTCAGTTACGGATTTAATACTGTGCGGTTGTGGATTTTCACCATGATTTGCCGAAGTTGGGACAATGCGTAACGATTCGGATGACGAGCCAAATATCCAGCTTGCCTTCAAACATGCAAAATCGATTTATTTTCTCTACCTGGTTTTTCTGGTTTATTGCCTTCTGACAGTCGCGGGGATCGAGGATATTCAATTAGTATTGCCCTGGGAAAGAGCACACCTACCCATCCTTAATATAAATGTATCTATACTCGGATTTTTATTCGCGGGCCCGGTCATAACTGTAATCATATTCGTGTATTTCATTCTGATACTCGTTCAGATTCAAAACATTACGAACCTGACGGGTGACGAAGTATTTATCAGAACTTTATTTCCGGGGGCGTTAAGCGCCCCGGATTCCGGGCCCGGCACCTCGTTATTGCTTCAGAAATTTATAATACTGCTGCTTTTGTACCTGTCCCTTCCAATCACTCTTCTTCTATTCGCATTTAAAATTTACAAGAGACATGATTTTCTCAGCTCGGCGGCCATATCGATTATTTTCTTTATTTCGCTGTGTTTGATCGGATGGTTCTGGGCAAAGCTTAACAAGGCCGGCCCCTGGAATTCGAAGAGTAAAAAGCTGCTGCCGGTTTCAATAATAACAGTCGTGCTATTCGCATTTATTTTGGTGATCATAACCGAAATTAACGATGGGAAATTTACTTTTTTAAACGTAGACCTTTCCGGCGAAAGCTTCGCCAGGCCTGTAACGGTTTTCGAAAATCCGGATCAGGCGTTATGGGTCGATCTGAGAAATATTAATCTCAACGGAGCCTATCTGGACAATTCGATTATCACGAAAGTGGACTTTACAGCCTCCCAGCTTAAACACGCCGTTCTTGCGGAATCGAATCTGGAGCTGAGCAGCTTTAATTTCGCCAATATGGAAAAGGCCAATCTGAATAATGCAAATCTCTGGCGGGCTAATATGGTAGGCGTAAATTTAATGGACTCGATCATTACCTGGGCGAATTTCCGGGAAGCTAATTTAATGGGCGCCGAGCTGGGCGGCGCAACCGCGTTCAACACGTCATTTCAGAATGCCAGCCTTCACAGCTCTTCCCTGAAAGGGGCCCACCTTCAGGCTTCCGATTTTTCCAATGCCGATCTTGCCAATGCGGATCTCAGCGAAACGCATCTGGCCTTCGTTAATTTATCTTACGCGAACCTCAGCGGCGCGGACTTTCGTAACGCTGATTTCTCGAATCCGGACGACGACGATTCCTTTATATCGATACTGAAATCCTCCGGGGTCCCGGGCTGGTTGTCGCTATACGGCATAGACTTCAACGAGATACAATTCAAACACGGGAACGTGGCGCAGACCATACTGGACCTGATAGAATCCAGCAAGCAGAATTTTATTATAAACGACCACGACTACGGCCCCATCTTCAGGAGGATGTTCGTTAAAAGCTTTAAGCAGGTGAATTCGCCCGAAGCCTGGGAGAATCAATATATAGGCGCAAATCTTTACGGAGCGAATCTGACTAACGCCGATTTCACCGGCGCTGATTTAAGTGATACCGATTTAAGGCTTACCGTCGGGTTGACGAAGCCGCAGCTATGCAAGGCCAAATCGCTGGCCCGATCGATCCTGGACGATGGAATGTTAAATGAAATACTGGATAGCGAAACCGGATGCACGGAGAAATTGTACTGAATTCCGGATTTGCGCAAACTCATCCGAATTGGTGGGCAGGGAGGGAGTCGAACCCTCACGAGCGTAAGCCCAACGACTTTTGAGGCCGTCGCGTCTGCCGGTTCCGCCACCTGCCCGGTAATGCGGAAGATTATTATTCTATGTAGCGCGGCAAGAATCAATAGCCGGGGCTCAATTGATGCATAGCCCCTTTTATGGCCGATTTCCCCGTTCTGAAACGCCTTTTTCAAAATATTGACATCAACCGGCCTTCATGTAGCATAACATTTTCATTCAATATTATGCAGCCCTGAACAGTCGGGGAGGGAGAATTTCAAATGATTGTCGTAATGAAGAGCGGTGCATCGAAGGAGCAGATCGAAAAGGCCGTATCCACTCTGGACGAGCTCGGATACAAGGCCCACCTCATCGAAGGCGTGCTGAGGACAGTGATCGGCGCCGTCGGTGACGAAAGAGGAAAGCCGCAGGATGTGGAAACACTCAGTGTTTTAGAGGGCGTCGAGAAGGTGATGCCCATTCTTCAGCCTTATAAGCTCGCAAGCCGCGAATTCAAGACAGAACCCACCGAAATCAAAGTCAGGGATGCCGTAGTCGGCAACAACAAGCTACCCGTCATAGCGGGCCCGTGTTCCGTCGAAAGTGAAGAGCAGATACTCGAAATAGCGAACGCCGTAAAAGAAGCCGGCGCCACGATGCTGAGAGGCGGCGCTTATAAACCGAGGACATCCCCCTATGCATTTCAGGGCCTCGGAATCGAGGGACTTAAGCTCCTGGCCAAGGCTAGAGAGATAACCGGCCTTCCGATAGTGACTGAAATACTCGACCCGCACGACCTCGACGCCGTCGTGGAATACGCAGACGTCCTCCAGATAGGAGCGCGCAACTCGCAGAACTACGCCCTCTTAAAACAGGTCGGAAAATCGAAGAAGCCGGTCCTCCTTAAAAGAGGCATGTCCACGACCATAATGGAATTCCTCATGTGCGCGGAGTACATTCTCTCAGAGGGCAACGAAAACGTCATACTCTGCGAGAGAGGAATCAGGACATTCGAAACAGCGACGAGAAACACCTTCGACCTTAACGCCATACCGGTGCTGAAGGAAAAGACGCACCTCCCGATATTCGCAGACCCGAGCCACGGAACAGGCTACTGGCAGTATGTCATACCGATGGCGCTCGCCGCGATAGCCGCCGGTGCGGACGGCCTCATAATCGAGGTTCACAACAACCCGGCCGCAGCTATAAGCGACGGCGGGCAGTCGTTAAAGCCGAAGAAATTTGCAACTCTCATGGAAAAAGCGGCCCCGGTCGCAAAGGCCGTGGGAAGGGAAATCTGAAACTGAAACAGGGGTGCTCAGGGCTTCCTCAGCACCCTTCTTCCTTCTATCCTTATCTTTCCCTCTGAAATAAGCCTTATAGCTTCCGGATATATTCTGTGTTCTTCTTCGTGGATTTTTTGAAGGAGGCTGTCCTCGTCGTCCTCGTCGAGAACGGGCACGACGGCCTGGAGAATTATAGGCCCCGAATCCACTCCTTCGTCCACGAAATGAACAGTGCATCCGGTGAACTTCACACCGGCCTCAATCGCCTGTCTTGCGGCGTTTATACCCGGAAAGGACGGCAGGAGCGCCGGGTGAAGGTTAATCATACGGTTGTTATATTCCCTCACCAGGAGCGGTGAAAGAATTCTCATGAACCCGGCCAGGACGATAAGCTCTATGCCGAGCGGTTCGAGATGTTTCAGAATTTCCGTTTCGAATTCTTCTCTCGATTTAAAATCCCTGTGATTTATGACGAGCGTCGGAATGCCGTGATTCTCGGCCCGCTTTAAGGCGTAGGCATCGGGGTTGTTGCTGAATACGAGCGCTATTTCTATGGACGGGATCGAGGCGTCGATTATCGCCTGGAGGTTGGAGCCGCTCCCCGAAACGAATACGGCTACGCGCATTTTCTTCATTGTGATTTCCTTATCCGGCGGGAGCACATCTTTAGACGAAGATACTACACAAGCGGATACCACAACTCAAGGCCGGACCCGGTGTCTGTTCGGCCTGGGTGAATCACGCTTTAGAATCCTGTATAATCGTTGGGAAAACTAAAAAGGGCAAAAAAAAGAACCAAGGCAGCTTCCTACTTTCCCACACTCGATAGAATGCAGTATCATCGGCCTCGAAGAGCTTAACTTCCGGGTTCGGAATGGGACCGGGTGTGGCCTCTTCAGTATTACCACCTGGATTCTAGAGTAATAAATTACACTATCCTGAGAGCTTGTCAAGGCGGATTTGAATAAAAAGAATAAAGATGATTTAATCATGTAAATGGAGCCGTTAATAGATGATTTCATCTCTTCGCTGAGGAGAAGAGACACCACAAAAGAGACCTATAGAAAAGCCCTCCGCGAATTCTCGAAGTGGCTTGGAGGCGCGCCGCCCGAGAAGCTGAGCCCGGACGACATCCAGAGATATAAAGACTATATACTGTCGAAGAATCTTTCTCCGACGTCGATGTCGGCCTATCTCACCGCCGTCAGGCGGTTCTACGATCATCTCGTCTCGAAGAACATGACGGCTGAAAACCCCGCGAGGAAAATTAAGGGCGCCGCCCGGCCTGAAAGACACCTGACGCCCCCTCTCACTCGCGGCGAATTGGACATTCTACTAGGCGCTGTCGACGCCTCGTCGCCTCTCGGCAAAAGGGACCGGGCGATTCTCAGCCTCATGGCGCTTGCCGGCCTCAGCGAAATCGAAATCGTCCGCGCCGACCTCCGTGACGTTACCCGCAAGGAAGGCAAAACCGCGATATACGTTCAGGGAAAGAGCAAGGATAAAAAAGACGAATATGTAATTCTGAATCCGGCCGCTTCTGAAGCCCTTCAGGAATATATTAAGGATAGGGACGCGTCTTCCGGCGGTGAGCCGTTATTCTGGGGCATAGGCAACAGGGCTTCCGGGGAGAGGATTACGACGCGCGGCGTGAGGGCCCGCATAAATCATTACCTCGGTCTTTCGGGACTCAGGAAAAAGGGGATAAAGCCTCTCAGTTTAAGACACACAGCGGCTCTCCTGGCAATCGCCGAAGGCGCGACGGTATCGGATATAATGCGCATGATGCACCTTAAGACCACGGAATCCGCGCTGGTATATTTCGAGGAAGCGAAAGAGTTTGTCAAAAAATGATCCCGGCACAGCGGCTATGCGGGTGCGGCCGGGAGATGTGAGGGTTTTATTACGCCTTTTCGAGGTAGCTCTTTATGGGATAAACCCTGCCCGCGCGCTTCAGTTTCTTGATGGCCTTTACTTCTATCTGCCTTATCCTCTCGCGGGTGACTTTAAACTCCTGCCCGACCTCTTCGAGCGTGTGCTCCTTCTCGTCGTCTATGCCGAACCTGAGCCTGACGATGCTCTCCTCCCTCGTGTTGAGCACGGATGAGAGCGCGCTGTTTATTATCTCCTTCAGCTCGCTCATCTCCAAAACCTTCACAGGCGAGGTCGTGTTCGCATCCTCGATGAGGTCCACGAGCTTACTGTCTTCCTCGTCGCCTATCGGGGTTTCGAGGGATATCGGGTCCTTCGATATCTTGAGCACGCGCGCGACTTTATCCGCCGTCATGCCGACCTTCTCCGCGATTTCTTCGGGAAGCGGCTCGCGCCCGAGGTCCTGCACTAAGAGCCTCGACGTCCTTACTATGCGGTTAATCGTTTCCGTCATGTGAACGGGGATCCTTATAATCCTCGACTGGTCGGCAAGGGCCCTCGTTATGGCCTGCCTTATCCACCAAGTCGCGTAGGTCGAGAATTTGTAGCCCCTGTTGTATTCGAATTTTTCGACGGCCCTCATCAGGCCCATGTTTCCTTCCTGTATCAAGTCGAGGAACGGGAGGCCGCGGTTGATGTATCGCCTCGCGATACTGACGACGAGGCGGAGGTTCGACTCTATAAGCTTCCTCCTGGCCCTGTGAGTCATCTGCTCGCCGAGCTCTATTCTCCTGAGCGATTTCCTGAGCGTCGCGGTATCCGTTTCGGAGGCTCTTAAAAATTCCTCCAGCTTCGCCTTAAGCGTTTTTCTGGCCTTGGTCGCCGCGGCGCCTTTCTGCTTCTGAAGAACATCGTACTCCTTCTGGAGCTTTTCGACCCTTTCGATGAAGGCGCGCGCAACGGATAGAATCTTCTCCATCTGGGTGCCCTTGAGGTTAATGTCCTCAAGGTATATCAGCATCTTGTTATTATTTCTTCTTATCTTGTCCTGAAGCGGTTTTCTGTTCTTCTGTGGGGCCTTTTCGAGCTGGGCCCTGGCCTGCTCGTTGTCGCCGTAGAGTCCGACTATGGCATTAAGAGAATTCCTTATCCCCTGCTGAACGTCCTCCTCGGCGATATTGTCGGCGTCGTCGAGAGAGCTCGTGATGTCGCGTATGTTGAGGCTGCCTTTCTGGAGATCTTCGCCGAGCCTGATTATCTCCCTCAGCATCAGCGTCGAATTGAGTATGGCCCTCGCTATAACCCTCTTCCCCGTTTCTATTTCCTTTGCAATCTTTATCTCCTCTTCCCGGGTGAGAAGAGAGTGGTCCGCAATCTCGTGGAGATAAAACCTTATTAAATCGTATTCGTTCGCATTCTCCCGCGTTTCGCTCGGCTTGAGCCCGTACTGAACCTCTCCTTCTTCGACTTCTACCTCCTCATCGGCGTCGAACTCGGCGGAATCTTCCTCTTCGGCAGAGAAAACGGCGGTATCGACTTCGTCGCTATCGTCGAGGTCCTCTATATCGATCGCAGGGCCGGAAAGAGAATCGTCGTCTATCAGCTCGATCTGGAAATCTTTCTTTTTCTTGTCTCGCATCGGGCTCTCCTGCCTTCCGGTTATTTTAACTTCATGAGCTCGCTGTATTCCTTAAGTATCTCTTTCTCGAGCGCGGAATCCTTGTTCCTGACAGCTTCGTCGATCCTGAGCCTGAGAATTTTAAGTCTGTCGTCGAGCTTTTTCTGCTTCACCTTCTTTATACAGGTCTCGATCATTCTGCCCGCGGTATCCCTGTCGGAAATACCGGGGGAAGAAAACAGCGCTCCTGTGATGAGAGTCTGTGCCGGGCTGTCCTGAAATATGTGAAGAAGCGCCGAAGCGTCGTGTACGCCGTTCATCAACATCTCTTCGAGAACGGCCTTCACGTCGGGATTGGATATATCCGCCGATATATCCTTCTCGCGTACTGTTTCCGACAGCTCGGGGAATTTTAAAAGCGCCGCAAGAAGCGTTTGTTCGTGATTAACTTGCGTAGACGAAGCCGCGCCTTCTACCGGCTTCGCCGCCTGCCCCTTGCCGAATCTCATCAGAGACAGCAGCTCGTTCTCCCTGACTCCGAGCTTTTCGGCCGCTTTTTTCGCGTACCCGTTCTTCGCTATGGGATCGTTAACCTTCGCCAGCACGTCCGCAATTTCCTTAACGCTCCTCTTAAGAGTAAGGGTACCCGACCTGTATTCTCTAACAGTATTGTCTATATAAAAATCCAGAAGCCCGGCGGCGTTTTCTATGAGCGAAAGAAGCTCGTCCTTTCCCCTTGCCGAAATGAACGAATCCGGGTCCGTCCCCTCGGGGAGAATTACGACGTTCGGCAAAAGTCCTTCTTCTAAAAATACGTCGAGAGACCTCACAGCCGCCTTGATGCCCGATTCGTCGCCGTCGAAGATAACGACGTACCTGTCGGTATACCGCTTAAGCACGCCGACGTGGTCCCTCGTAAGCGCCGTCCCGAGCGTCGCGACGGCGTTTTTGATCCCGGACGAATAGACGGAGAGGAAATCCATGTAGCCCTCTACTATTATCGCCCGACGCGCGCGCCTTATATGATCGCGCGATTTGTCGAGCCCGTAGAAGCTGCTTCGCTTGTGATAGACTTCGGACTCGGGCGAGTTTATGTATTTCGGCTCTCCCTCGCCGTCGATAACTCTCCCGCCGAACCCTATAACCTTGCCGTCGACGTTCACTATCGGGAACATAAGCCTTCCCCGAAACCTGTCGTAAAAACCGTCGCCGCTGTTCCGTCTCACGAGAAGCCCGACTTTCTCCGCAAATCCCAGAGGCACTTTATGCTTCGTGAGGAATTTCGTCAGGCTGTCCCAGCCGTCTGGCGCGTAACCCAGGCCGAACTCCGCGGCGACTTCTTTGGGAATGCCCCTCTTTTCGAGGTACTGCCGGGCCTGGTTACCCCTCGTGCTCTCGAGCGTCTTTTGGTAGTATTTCGAAACGATGGAATTTATTTTTAGAAGTGTCCCGGCTCCGCGCGCCCCTTTGGTTTTCGGCGCGGTCTTTTCTATCGGAATATTCGCCCTCTTGGCAAGCTCTGCGAGGGCTTCCGGGAATGTCGTATTGTTATACCTCATATAGAACCCAAGAATATCTCCCCCCGCCCCGCAGCTGAAACAATGGAAAAGCCCTTTCTCTTCATCTATATGCATGGACGGGTTACGGCCATCATGAAATGGACAGAGCCCCACATAACCTCTTCCGGTTTTTTTTACGGATGTGTAGCTCTCGACGAGGTCTATAATGCTCAACCTCCTTTTTATCTCATTAACAAGACCGTCATCGTTAAAATTTGCCATCTAAGACTTTTAATTTTAACGTGGAAATAGGACTATAGCAGGAATAAGCATGAAACCGTGTCTCATGCATGGCTGAATACAAAGTAGTGTCCCCCTACCAGTATTATTGCGTGCTACGTCTATATGAATATATGAGTAATGCTAGCTTCTTCTCGAACGCTTGATGACACGCTTTTTCGCGGCAAAAAGCTTCTTCTTCTTTCTTTCGCTTGGTTTCTCGTAGTATTCCCTTCTTCTTACTTCAGACAGGACACCTCCTTTTTCAACCTGTTTTTTAAATCTTTTCAGCGCACTGTCTATGCTTTCGTTATTACCGACAACAATTCCTGGCATTAATACTCCTCCCGGTTTTTATACATCATCTCAAAAAAATTAAATTATTACGGCTAAATTGTCAAGGCCGCGGCCCCGTTCGAACGGAGCGCGATTTTACTTGTCACCAGGCTTTTTGGGGGTGAAAACCCCAACGTTTCTCCGGTTCTCCAGGATCCGCTTTTCCTCAGCCTCAGGGTCGTTTTCACATCTGCCATCGTCAAAATCTCTGTGTTCTTCGAATCTTTTCGTCCAGGAATCGCGTCTGTTCCTGACGTCGTCAACAAGTCCCATTTAACTTATACCCTCCGTCTTATCTTTTAATTATACTCCACCCGGCGGAAATTCCTACCTTCCGCTGACTTCTTTCCCGCTCGAAAGGACGTCGGAAGCGTTCGACAGCTCTACTTCGCCCTCCATAACGGGCATATACTCTGTCAGCGCCTCTATTGTCGCGTTATAAGGATGGCAGATACCGACCGCCGTTCCCTTCTTGCCGGATATATCGACCAGCTTTTTAAGCTGCGATTTAACATAATCCGGTCCCTTCGAGGAAAGGTCTAAAAAAACGTCCCTCTTCACCGCCTTCATCCCCTTGCCGGCGGCTTTCTTGTATCCGACGCTTTTAGCGCTCGTCATGCTGTCGACGAAATAGAGCCCCTTCGAGTTTATTCTTTCGAGAACGAGGTCCATAAGCTCGTCGTTCTCCATGAACTTGGACCCCATGTGGTTGTTCACCCCTTCGATATAGGGAAACGACGAGAGGTTCTTGTCGAGCCTGGCCAGTATGGCCTCCTTCGACTGGCCTACGAGGAGCGCGTCCTCGCCCGCGTCCTCCCCGGAATAACCCGAGGACTCCATCGGCTCCATGGGAAGGTGGAGAATCACGTCCCATCCCCTGGCGTGGGCCTTTTCGGCTGCATATTTCGAATAAGGGAGATTGGGCAGTATGGCGAACGTAAGCGGACCTTCCAGCTTGAGAAGCCTGTCTATCGGCTCCTTGTGCTGGCCGATGTAGTCCACGATGATTGCGACCCTCGGCTTGTGCCCGTCCCGGGGAGCGGCTTTCTTATCCTTATCGTCCGGGGTATCGGCCGGCTTGGGAGATTCCGCCTTTACAGCGGGCTTCTTCTCGTCCGCCTTTTTCGGGGCCTTTTTAACCTGCGGCTTCTTCTGAGCCTCTTTTTTCGGCGGGGACTTTTTGACAGTCTCCGGGACAGGGGCCCTTTCGGCTATTTTCGGAGATTCGTCCTTGGAGAGATAAAAGGCGTAAAGACCAAACGCAACGGCGGCTATCAGAACGAGCGAAAGGGCCAGGATTTTTCCCGGAGCACCGCTTCCTCTTTTACGCCCTCTGCGCCTCCCGCCGCCTTTTCGTGACCGTGCCAAAGCGCTCCTAACCCCTCGGGCCGGGCTTGCCGGCCTGCTGCGGGCTCTTAAGGATATTTATCGCGCTTTCGAGCTGCTTGTCCGTCTTGTCCTGTTCGGTAATCTCGACGGTTATGTCCGGCGTTACGCCGACTTCATTGATAGACCTTCCGCTCGGGGCGTAAAACTTCGCCGTTGTCAGCTTGAGCCCGGAGCCGTCTTCGAGCTTGATTATCGTCTGAACGGAGCCTTTTCCGAATGTTTTAGTTCCGAGAATGGTAGCCCTGTGGCTGTCCTGAAGCGCCTCGGCGACGACTTCGGACGCGCTCGCGCTTCCCTCGTTCACGATAACGACGAGCGGGAATGTCTGGAACGAGCCCTTCTTGGTCGCGTAGTATTCACGCGTCTGGTCGGCGGCCCTCCCCTTCACGCTCACTATCAGCCCGTTGTCTATGAATTCGTCGACGACGTCTATCGCCTCCGAGAGCAGCCCTCCCGGATTGTTCCTGAGATCGAGAACGAGACCCCGGAGGTCCTTTCCGTTTTGGACCGTGAGCTGCTCGACGGCCGCCCGGAGATCCTGGGCCGTATGGTCCTGGAACTGCGTCAGCCTTATATATCCTATGCCGTTGTCGAGAAGCTCGGCTTTTACGCTCTTTACGACTATTTTGTCCCTGACGAGCGTAACCACCCTCGGCGCGTCTTCTCCCTCTCTTTTAATCGTAATATTCACAGGGCTGCCCTTTGGTCCGCGAAGGAGCTTAACGGCCTCCTGCACATCGATGCCCTCGGTCGATTTCCCTTCGATCTCAAGAATCTGGTCTCGCGGCTTTATCCCCGCCTTTTCCGCCGGAGTGCCCTCTATCGGAGCGATCACCGTGAGCACCCCTTCCTCGACTGTAACCTCCATCCCGACACCGCCGAATTCGCCCGATGTCCCTATTTCAAGCTCCCTGTAGCGATCCGGGCTGAGGTATGCCGAGTACGGATCGAGGGTCTTCAGCATGCCGTCTATGGCGCTGTTGGTAAGCTCCTCGGAATTCACCTCTTCGACATAATTCCTTTCTACGAGGTCGAGTACGCGCGTAAAGTTGGAAAGGCCCTGGTAGGTAGCGTCGTCCGCAACCACACCTACGGTAAAAGACAGTACTAATAAAAGAACGAAAGTGATTCTTTGCATCTTCACCTGAGTTCACCCCTGTGTTAGAGATTAACTAAACAAGGAACCCGAGGCAAATAGTATTAGAGTGTCCATGGGAGCCGCATTTCCGAAGGCTGGAATCACGCCTTTAGCAGGCTGCGTAACCGGTCTGCGACAACTTCACATCCGCCCTGTTTTGGAGCATTCACGGCCGCGGCCGGCTCACGGGTTGTAAGGGCACAGGGAATCGTATAAATTTAATGTGGGTAAACCACATGATTGACATGATTTATACGGTTCTCAGCAGGTTCATAAAGAGCTACACATCCGTCGTGCTCCAGCTCGCGAGGCACTGGCCCCTCCCCCTCAGAATCCTGTTCGTGCCGCTTTCGTTCTATTTTTACTGCCTTACATTTCTCGTGGTTTCGACTGTAATGCTTATAGTCATCCTCATCGCCTGTCCCCTTTCCTACGCCTCGAAGGTGCTCTTTAATCAATAGCGGGAGCGGTTTCAAAGTCCTTTCCGGCGGCCCTGATTTCACTTTTTTAATAAGCGTGAGGTGTTATAATTTATGCCAATGAAGGGGAAACTCGAATCGTCGATACTCCCGGAAAAGCTACCCGCCCATATAGCGATAATAATGGACGGGAACGGCAGGTGGGCGAATGTTAAAAACCTCGACCGTATCAGCGGGCACAGGGAAGGGATGAAGTCCGTCCGATCTGTCGTACGCGCGGCTCGCAATATCGGCGTCCGCTACGTCACCCTCTACGCATTCTCGGCCCAGAACTGGCAGAGGCCCAAGCTCGAGGTCGACGCCCTCATGGGACTGCTGAAACACTACCTCTCTACAGAGAGCGACACGCTCATCGAAAACGGGATCAGGCTGAACGCGATAGGAAGGCTCCGGGAGCTTCCCGAAGACGTTCACGCCGCACTCGACGACACGATGGAAAAAACGAGGCACTGCCGCGACATGACGCTGACTCTCGCCTTAAGTTACGGAGGGAGGGAGGAAATCCTCGACGCCGTGAAGCGCATGGTGTCCGACGGCGCTTCATCTCCCGAGAACATAAGCACCGCCAATTTCTCTTCCTATTTATACACGGCCAACCTGCCCGAGCCAGACCTCCTCATCCGCACGAGCGGCGAGATGAGAATTTCGAACTTCATGCTCTGGCAGCTGGCGTACACTGAAATCTACGTAACTAAAACCCTCTGGCCCGACTTCCGGAAGGGGCACCTCGTAAAAGCGATACTCAACTACCAGAAACGCGAGAGGAGATTCGGGCTGACCGGGGAGCAGGTGAAGATAAGGGAAGTCATTTGAAGAATATTTCCATACTCGGCTCGACCGGCTCGATCGGACAACAAACTCTCGACGTCGTTTCACAGCACCCGGACAAATTCCGCGTCGTCGGTCTCACCGCCGGCGAGAATATACAGCTCCTGGCGGAGCAGATTCGCGCGTTCAAGCCTGTAGCTGTTTCAGTCCGCGATAAAGCCCTTGCTGACACGCTCCGCGCGCTGATACCGGGCGAGAAGACGGAGATACTCCACGGCGAAATCGGCGCCTGCGAGATCGCTGGCATGGAGGAATCCGGGCACGTCGTCTCGTCCATAGTCGGGGCGTCGGGGCTCCTTCCGACTCTAACAGCCGTAAAGGCCGGGAAGAATATAGCGCTGGCGAACAAGGAATCCCTCGTCGTCGCCGGCGAGATCATAACGCGCGAGGCGGAAAAGAGCGGCTCCGTGATAATCCCCGTCGACAGCGAGCACAGCGCCATATTCCAGGCGCTCGAATGCGGCAGCCGCGAGCACGTAAAGCGCATAATTTTAACAGCCTCGGGCGGCCCTTTCCTTAATGCTTCACGGGAAGAGCTTGAAAATGTCCCCGTCGAAGTCGCGCTCAAGCATCCGACGTGGAAGATGGGCAGCAAAATCACGATAGATTCCGCCACCCTCATGAACAAGGGATTCGAGGTAATAGAGGCCCGCTGGCTCTTCGGATTCGGCGCAGGCAGCATATCCGTCTGGATACATCCCCAGAGCATAGTGCACTCTATGGTAGAATATATAGACGGCTCACTGATATCGCAGATGAGTAAACCCGACATGAGAATACCGATAGCCTATGCGCTCACCTACCCCGGGCGTATAGAGCTTAACGGCCACACGGCCACACCCGGGAGCTTCGGCGAGCTCACGTTCGCCGAGGTGGACAGGGAAAAATTCCCCTCGATACCGCTCGCTTTCGGCGCGCTCGAAGAGGGGGGCACAATGCCCGCCGTGATGAACGGGGCCAACGAAGTCGCCGTTCACGAGTTCCTTTCGGGAAGACTCGGCTTTACGGGTATAGTTAATACCGTCGAAAAAGTTATGGAGCTGCACAAAACACAACCGGCGGATTCGCTTGAAGCCGTTCTCGAAAGCGACGCCTGGGCGAGAGAGACCGCGCTCGCCATAATCGGAAACTAGGAGAAAATAACAGATGACCGCGATTATAGCATTTATATTCGTGATTGGAATACTGGTATTCATACACGAGCTGGGACACTTCCTCGTCGCCAAGTGGAGCGGCGTAAGGGTCGAAAAGTTCTCGCTCGGCTTCGGCAAAAGGCTTCTGGGTTTCAGGCGGGGTGAAACGGAATACATCGTCTGCATGCTTCCCCTTGGCGGCTACGTCAAGATGTACGGCGAGGGCTCCGAGGGCAACTTTATAGTGGATAAGGTCGATCCGGGCTCCGACGCCGAGAGGGCCGGGTTCCAGTCCGGCGACAGGATAGTGGCGATAGACGGCTTCGATCTCAAGTCCTTCGAGAGATGGAAGTCGCTCGAAGCCACGCTCGAAAAAGAGCCCGAAAGGGAATTCCTTTTCACGATCGAAAGGGACGACAAGAAAGTCGAGATAAAAGCGAAGCCCCAAAGCCTCCCCGGGCCGTACACATATTCCGAGAAGGAATATCCGAGAGGATTTTCGAACCAGCCGATTCTGAACAGGCTTCTCATCGTCATCGCCGGCCCCTTCATGAACTTTTTGCTGCCCTTCATATTCCTGCCCATAGTTTTCATGATAGGAATAACAGTCCCGGCGTATCTGGAACAGACCCCTGTCATCGGCTTCGTCGCGCCTGACTCGCCGGCATCCGAGGCGGGCTTTCAGAAGGGCGACAAGGTAGTCGAGATCGAGGGCAGCAAGGTTTCCACCTGGAAGGACGTCAACATCCAGCTCCAGACTAACCCGGACGCGATGCTGAATATCACGGTCGACAGGAACGGCGCACTCGAAACGATCCCGGTAAAGGCTGTCGCATCTCCTGAGGGAATCGTGGCGATAGGCTTCGGCGAGCCTATAAAGGCTCAGGTCGGAGGCGTTGTGCCCGGCACCCCCGCCGATCAGGCCAAGCTCGAAAGAGGGGATAAAATTCTCGCCGTCAACGGGACGCAGGTAGCCGACTGGGAGCAGATGTCCGGCATAATCAAGGAAAGCGCGGGCAAGGAAATCTCCCTCCTAATAGACAGAAATGGAAACGAGATAACGACGAACATTATCCCTGAAACCTCGCCCGAAACGGGCAAGGGAGCGATAGGCATTTCGCCCTACCAGGAAGAGATAGTGAAAAAGTACGGGTTCTTCGAAGCCATAGTGAACGGCTTTAAAGAGGCCTTCAACATGATTGTCGAAGTCGTGACGCTTCTCTTCGGCTTTCTCTACAAGCTCGTCACCGGAAAGATAGCGCTCGGCACGGCGGGCAAGAGCCTCGCGGGGCCGATACTCATCGCCAAGGTCTCCGGCGCCG